>NZ_JAWLCI010000048.1:0-42249 GCF_041687215.1 Mariniphaga sp. | reverse complement strand
AGAAGGAATGGCACAATATGCCTTTTGGGCAGCCAAAAAAACAAAATCATCTATTCTGAAAGCCGACGGCTGGCACCACCGTACCGATGCACTTTCTTCTGTTATTATTTTGATTGGAATCGCTGTGGGGAATACATTCTGGTGGACCGATGCAGTTTTAAGTTTTATTGTTGCTATTATGATTGGCTGGGCCAGTTACCAGATTCTTTCAAGTGAAATAAAATCGTTACTTGGGGAAAGCCCTTCCGAAGAACTTTTGCTCTCCATCCAAAAATCGACACAGGACGTGTTTGATGCGCCACTTCATTTGCATCACATTCATATTCATACCTACGGCAGGCACACCGAACTGAGTTGCCACATCAAGCTTCCTCCTGAAATGCCGTTAAATGAAGCCCACGAAATCTGCACGAAAGTGGAAGATATTATTATGGAAAAGTTTGGATTTGTTTCCACTGTGCATCCCGAACCCATTGAATTGTAATTCACCTGCTGACTTGAGATCAGCTGGTGAATAGTCATAATTGAGCAGGTGGACTAAGAGCCACCAGCTCAACCAGAAACGGGATCACGGCAGCTCCACAATCTTTATATTCCTGAAATGAATCTCAGCGCCCTCGGCTTCCAGGCATATGTATCCCTTCTTTTGTGACGACTTGCTGATACCGTTTACGAATTTTCCGTTCACTGAAAGTTTGACGGTTCCATCCACACAAACCACATCGTAGGTATTCCATTCCCCTTTTCCTTTACAGCGGTTTTCAACTGATTTACTGCGCACGCCTCGTGGATTATCCGGCACAATTTCCACGCCGCCAACACCGAATAATTCACCGTGAACATAGGCAATGGGCGGTTTTTCCCCGTTGCGGATGTTTTGGTTCACCCAGTCGAGTTCCAGCATTTGTACTTCCACGCCGTCAGGCAGCCGGTTTTCACCAGGTTCGGCTTTACTCCACACAAATGTGCCCGAATTTCCACCGGCTTCCATGTGCCGCCATTCAATGTGCATGATAAAATTTTCGTACTCTTTTTCGCTGCGTATAACTCCAATGGGCAGTCCGGTGCAAACCAAAATATCCTCTTCAATCCGCCAGGTTTCCGGTTCGGTATTCACCTGAAACCATTTTACAGATTCTCCGCTAACATCGCCGGCTTCAACCACATTTTGCCACGGAACTTCTTTCCCAAAAGTGGCCACCAAATCCTGCGCATTCAACAATGAAACTTTAAACAACAATACAGTGCAAAATGGCACAATGAATAATATTACTTTCCTCATCACTTTAAACTTTAAACTCTATACTCTGAACTTTGAACTTTGAACTCGAAGGACAAACTCGAAACTTTAAACTCGAAACTTTAAACTTTGAACTCTGTTCTACCCCGCAGTATTCGGAACTCCCGCCTGTGGAATTTCCTCTTTTATTTCCGGAACCGGACCAAACGCATAAGTTTTCGGCCCCAGATACAAATCGGAATTCATCATTTCTTCCCAGGTTACATCTTTGCCGGTGTAGGCGGAAATGCGCCCCATAATGGTTACCAATGTTGAGTTTATCTGAGCTTCTGCATCGCTGATGGGATTTCCGGTACGAATAGCTGTTACCAAATTGATGTGTTCCTGCACAAAAGGATTGGTCACTTTCCATTCCGAAGCGGTATCTCCCTCTTCAGGGTAAGGATATTCCCAAACCAGGTTTCCCTGTAAATCATATAATTTTCCGGCGGCATTGGCATAGCCTTTTGTTCCGTTAATCTGTTCCACTTTTTTGTTGGTACAACCGTTTATCTGACGGGCGGCGCAGTGGGTACGCAATCCGTTTTCATATTCATATTCAATGCTGAAAAAATCGTACTGGTCGCCGGTAACCCTGCGCTGGCGTCCACCCCAGCCAACCGCGCGAAGCGGATTCTGCCCGATATGCCAGTTCATTACATCCACTTCGTGAATAAACTGCTCGGTTATATGGTCGCCCGAAAGCCAGCAGAAATTCACCCAGTTGCGCAGCATGTATTCCATGTCGGTCCATTCGGGCTGACGACTTCGGAACCAAAGCGCCCCGCCATTGCGGATAATATTTGCCCCGGTAATTTCGCCAATCGCACCATTTTGCACGCGGCGATACGTTTCCATGTAATCTTTTTGAACGCGACGGATAGTACCACTAACCATACTCAACCCGGCAGCTTCCGCCTTTTTTGCCGATGCCATAACAGAACGGGCACCAACAGGATCAACTGCAACAGGTTTTTCCATAAATATGTGCTTCCGTGCATTTACAGCAGCTTCAACATGCGCCGGCCTGAAATGCGGCGGAGTGCAAAGCAATACAACATCTACTCCGGAATCGATCACTTTTTCGAAACTGTCGAAACCGATAAAGCAGTTTTCGTCCGCAATTTCCACATTTCGTTCTTCTTTCAGTTTTGCCCGGCAGTTGTCAATTTTATCCTGAAATACATCGCCTAAAGCGGTAATTTGAAGATTTGGCCCGGCATCTAAAAAATTAATGGCAGCTCCGGTTCCCCGGCCACCGCAGCCAATTAATCCGGCTTTAATCACTTTCCCGTCGGGTGCCTGATCGAGCAGTTTGGGAAGTTGGATTTCCTCTTTTTTCGACGAAGGCGCGGAACACGATGTTAAAATTCCGGCAGCACCCAAAGTGCCCAAAGCTGTTTTGGCAATAAAATTACGGCGGTCAATCCCTGGTTTGATGTTCATGATAATTATTTTTAAAATGAATGTAAAATATTCGCAGAACTCCTTATTAGTTCGCTAAATTATTAAAAACCTTGCGCGGATGAACAATTTTTTTAAAATTTATTTGGAATTTTGTGTTTGGTAATAAATCAAAAATTCGATTACATTTGTCAAAAACAACAGGAAAACTCATTGGGCAACCTAAAAAATACGACTGACGCCAAATTAACTTACCTCATTAAAACCGGCGTAAAAGAAGCTTTTCAGGAGCTGTTCGAAAGGTATGCCCCACGCATTTACCAGTTTTCCCTTTCCTATTTAAAAAACGAGCAGGATGCGGAAGAACTGGTGCAGGATGTTTTTCTGAAAATATGGGAAAAACACGAAACACTCGATAAATCGAAAAATATAAAAGCATTTATTTTTAAGGTGGCGGTAAACACCATTTACGATTTTATCCGCCGGAAAAACATCGAAAGCGTTTATAATGACTTTGCCGGTGCAAATTTTGAATCGCAACCCGACAGCACCTGGCACCAGGTTATTTTTGATGAGATGCTCGACAATCTGGATGTTCTGGTACAGCAAATGCCAACAGAACGTCAGAAAATTTTCCGGCTCAGCCGCGAAGACGGACTGACCAACGACGAAATTGCTTCAAAATTAAATCTTTCCAAACGGACCGTGGAAAACCAGTTGTACCGGGCCATCGCCTTCCTGAAAAAACATTTCAGGACCGATTCGTTGTTCGCCCTGCTTTTCCTCTACCTGTGGTGTGGTTAACCGGGTGGCGCGAATTCCGATTCGGGCATTTTGCATTGGTACAAATTGAAAAAGGAAATGCATAAATGCGTAAATGCATCAGTTTAGGATTTTGTCATTCAAAAATATTTTCCTCCAACCTTGAGTAAATCCCTTTCTTCATTCGTATTACTATTAAATATTGAATCAGAGTTTCAAAAAAAAAATTCGCAAATAGGTTAGGTTAGTTTAGTTAGACAAAACCGTTTCGGTCTTCCGGGACGGTTTTTTGAATCAATAAAACAAGATAATACCCCATATTGAATATCCAATATTCAATATCCAACCTGTCTGTATTTATATCTTTATTTTGAAATTCTGTATTGAATATTGGCTATTGATTATTTCCTTTCAACCATTTACCAATAAAACGGGCTGAAAGCCCATTTGCATCGGGCTGAAATAAGCCGGACTTTCAGCCCGAATATTCAAACACATTAAATTTTTTTCAACCGTAAATGAGTATATTGTCTATGCTATTCGTATTACTATCAACTGAGAAATAGAAATGAACAATCGAATTAAAAACATATTGCACAAAGGAAACGCTGAAAATGCCGATATTAAAGACCGGCAGGAAATGCTCGCCCTTTTTCACCAACCGGAAAAGGAATACGAACTGAAAGGTAAACTGATAAAAGAGCTGGACGAATGGAACGTTTCCGAAGACTTCCTCCCCAACCTGAAAAAAATGTTTGCCCGCCTTTGGAATACCATTGAAAAACGGGAACAGCGGAAAACTCTGAAAACCCGTTACCTGAGTGTGGCCGTGCGCGTTGCCGCGGCGCTGGTAGTCGGACTGTTTCTGGGAATTTATGTTACTTCCCTGGTCAACCGCCCGGAGCCCGTTTTTTACACCGCCCACTCCCCCATGGGTTCGGTTTCGGAATGGAACCTGCCCGACGGCACAGTTATTTTCCTGAACTCCGGTTCGGAAATCAGGTACAGCGTAAATAGCAAAAAGGCGCCCCGCGAGGTGTTCCTGACCGGCGAAGCCTGGTTTCAGGTGAAAAAGGACAAAAGACGGCCATTTGTGGTGCACACCCCGTTTTACGACGTGCAGGTTACCGGCACCCGCTTTAACGTGAAAGCTTACGCTGAAGAAAACAGAGTGACTACCACACTGGAAGAGGGTGAAGTGATCATTCATTCCGAAAAAAATCCGGAACTGGCCGAAGGCATTGTGCTGAAATCCGGACAGCAACTGACACTGGCAAGCGATGCTGAGAATCCTGAAGTTAATGAGGTGAACACCCGGTGGTTTACTGCCTGGAAAGACAACAAACTCATACTGGTGAACATGCCGCTAAAAGAGCTGATTGTATTGCTCGAACGGAAATACGGGGTGGAATTTGTAGTAAAAGACGAAAACGTGTTGAATTACCATTGCGATGCCACCTTCCAGGGAGAAACCCTGATAGAACTGATGGACATTTTAAAGGGAATGATAGCCATCGACTATAAAATTGCAGGACAAACCATTGAAATAACATCTGACAAAACCCGAAAAAAAGGAGGAGCTATGAAATGAACTGACGGTGCAGCCCGGCCCGATCCGACCGGGGAAACACCTTAAAAAAGCAGGCCGAAAGGTGCGGGAACACCTGCCGGCCCGGATTGTTTCGAATTTGGTGCCGAACCTGAATAGTGACAAGCACCAGTAAAGCTATTAATCAAAACATTTAAAAGTATGAAAAAATTTTGGAAACCGCCTTTTCAAAAAAACGAAAAGGTAAAAAAACTGATTTTAACCATGAAACTGACGGTTTTTATTTTGTTTCTAACTCTGATGCAGGTTTCGGCCACCGTGTATTCGCAGGCCACCAAATTTTCATTTCGGGCCGAAAACAAGCAGGTGGTAGAAGTGCTGCGCCAAATTGAGGAAAACAGCAATTTCCGCTTTTTCTTCCTGCGCGAGCAGGTGGATGTAGAGCGCAAAGTAACCGTTACCGCCCGCGAGGCCACCGTGGAACAAATCCTCGAAGAATTGTTCCGGGGAGAGCTCGTAAGTTACGAGTTTGCCAACGAAGCTTTGATTGTACTTACGCGCAGCGACAATCCGCTGGGTAGTGTAAACAGTTATTTACAGGGAAACATGCAGCAACCCGCTGTCTCAGGAACTGTTACTGACGAATCGGGACAACCACTGCCAGGTGTAACGGTGGTGGTAAAAGGCACCACCCGAGGAACGGTAACCAATGCTGATGGAAATTATTCTCTTACCAATATTCCTGAAGATGCCACTTTGGTGTTTTCGTTTGTGGGAATGCAGACGCAGGAAATTGAAGTAAGCGATCAATCTATAATAGATATTTCGATGCAGGAAGAAACCACCGGAATTGATGAAGTTGTTGTTGTTGGATATGGCATTCAAAAGAAATCACACCTTACCGCAGCCGTTGAGCAAGTATCGGGTGATGTTTTGGTTAATAGGCCAGTCAAAAACATATCTGAAGCAATTCAAAATACCATTGCAGGGCTTTATGTTGAACCAACCGACGGAGGGCCTGCCTCTGCTCCAAATATTAACATTCGCGGATTTACCGGATTTAACACAAAGGGAGGTCCGCTTGTTTTGGTTGATGGTGTTGAGCGCAGAATAATTGATGTAAATCAGAATGATGTTGAATCAGTTACCGTTTTGAAAGATGCAGCGGCATCTGCAATTTATGGTTCAAGAGCTCCTTCAGGAGTTATTCTAATTACCACTAAAACTGGACAGAAAGATGATCAAATTCGGGTTAATTACAGTGGGAGCTACAATATAGGTGAACCAATTGGAATGCCGCACTGGGCCAATTCATATGAATTTGCTGAAAAAATAAATGAGCAGTACCGGAATTCACTTCAAACGCCTATCTATAAAGAAGAAACGATTCAGTTAATGAGAGATTACGCTTCCGGGAAAATAGACTATAATAATATTGAGTTGCCAAATGGTCAATGGGGAGCCCACTGGGATATGTTTGCAAACAGCGAATGGTTTGATATCATGTTTAAAAGCCAAGTACCCAGCCAACAGCATAATATCAACTTTTCCGGAGGTACAAAAAATACCGGTTATTACGTAGGACTCGGGTACAATGAATCTATGGGAATTATTAAAGGTGCAGATGATAAAAAAGACAGATATACGGCTCTTTTAAAAGTAAATACAGACGCAACAGATTGGTTAAGTCTTAGGCTAAGTATGAATTATCTGAAAACAGATGAAGTAGCCGTAAACTACAGAGGCCGTGGACCTGATTATGCAGATATCTGGCAAAACGCAGCAGCTACTCTGCCTAACTGGGCCGATATAAATCCCAATGGCAGTCCTTCGTTTTTAAGTAGTGGCCCATCCTTGCGTGGCGACGGTGGAAACCAAATCAGCGATAGAAATGAAATGACCATGACAGGCGGATTTACAATAAAACCTTTTAAAGATTTTAGTTTTAGGGGAAATTATACGTGGAGGAATTTTACAAGCCATTTTAATCGCAATAGTTTTGTAATTACTGTCACAAATCCTGATGGAAGCTCCCGTAACTCAGCAAGGTCTGTAACACAAAGTAGTGTAATTCGAATGATGGACCTGCAAAATTACCATACACTTGACCTGGTAGCTGATTATATAAAACAAATTAAGGAACATTCCATAACCGCATTGATAGGTTATCAGGAAGAGTATAACCGATATACACAACTGAGTGGAACAGGTAGAGATTTATATACAAATTCGGTACCTACCATAAGCACAACCTATAATCCAAATCCATCTGTTTCCGATGCTTTAAATCATTGGGCCACACAGGGCATTTTTGGCAGGCTCTCATACAATTATGCAGAGAAGTATTTTATTGAATTTAACGGACGTTACGATGCGCATTCAAAATTCCCGTCCGATATCAGATGGGCATTTTTCCCATCGGTTTCTGCAGCATGGAATATTGCAAAAGAAAACTTCTGGTCAATTGAACAAGTAAGTATGTTAAAATTAAGAGGAGCCTATACTTCATCCGGGAATCCGGGATCGGGTAATTATTTATATTTACCTACGATGGGGACTGCTATTGGAGCCGGAGATGTGTTGCTTGACGGAACGAAACCAAATATGGTTTTTATGCCTGCTCTGGTAAGCTCTGATTTAACCTGGGCGAAACCCAGAACACTTGGTTTTGGTGTTGATATTTTGGCATTGGATAACAGACTCGATGTTACTTATGACTGGTATCAGCGTACCATTTATGACCAGGCGGGTCCGGCTAAACTTTTACCTCAAACAATTGGAACAGGTCTGCCAAGCGTTAACAACGCGGTTAGTGAAACGCGAGGCTGGGAATTTACAATAAACTGGCGCGATAAAGCATTGGATATCATGGGGAAACCATTGAATTATCAGGCTAAATTCAATATTTCTGACTATATAGGATATGTAGTTGAATATGAAGATAATATTAACGGTTTAAGAAGTTTATGGACGCCCGGACAGGTGTTTGGAGAATATTACATTTATGAGTCAAATGGTATAGCACAAAATGTTGATGAAATCGAAGCCAGTGTTCCTCAGGGAGGAGCATGGTATTACCCGGGTGATCTGATGATGAAAGATTTAAATGGAGATGGTCAGATTAATGCAGGAGAAGGAAATAGATGGTATGCCATGGGCGATCAAATTGTGGGTGGTTACAATTATCCGAGGAATTCCTATGGTGTTCAACTCTCTGCTGATTGGAACGGGTTCGACGTTTCTGTGCAATTATCAGGTGTTCCAAAATGGAAAGTATTTTCGAGCAATTTTTATGTGAGGCCTGCCGCGCATGATGTCTGGAATTCAAAATGGTTTACAGTACATCGTGAATTAGGCACATGGACACCTGAAACTCCGGATAATTATTATCCACGGCATTCATTCAAAACGTATGCGGCTAACGACCAGTACCAATTAAACCTGGCCCACCTAAAAATTAAAAATTTGCGAATCGGATACAATTTGCCAAAACTATTGGTAAACAAAGCCAGGTTAGACAGAGTGTATGTTTACACCAGCATTGAAAATTTAGGATACATTTATTATAAGTCAATAATAAAATACGAACCAGAGATTATTTCCCGATACGGCGGAATGGGATATCCTCCGCAACGTCAGTTTTCATTTGGTTTAAACATTGGCATATAACATAAAAATTAAAAATATGAAATCAAAACTTAAATATATTTCGATATTGCTTATTGTTTTTGGAATATCGTTTAATAGCTGCCAGGAGGATTTTCTGGAAAGATATCCTCTTGACGAGATGACTGATGCAACCTTCTTTACTTCAGCAAATGACTTAAAAGTAATGGTAAATGGTTTTTACAGACTTTTGCCTAGATATCATTTTCAAAACGCAGGTGGTACTGTTGCCTTTAATATTTATCTGGACGCAAATACTGATATTCAGGTTGCCACAGGAGCATCGGGAGCGTTGTTGCAAAAAGGAAGCAGCGGCGAAGCACCTGCGACAGATGGAACCTGGAATGGCAATTTTTCCTGGATAAGACAAATCAATTATTTAATTGAAAACTCGGGGCGCGTGGAAAGAGATGCAGAAGTTGACCAATATACAGGTGAAGCTTATTTCTTCCGTGCATGGGTTTATTTTAATATGTTGGTCAGATATGGTGATGTTCCTATTTACACCGAAGTCCTGGAAACAGATAGCGAAGCTTTGTACAAAACAAGAGATTCCAGATACGATGTTGCAAAATTTATTATTCAGGATTTGGATTCAGCTATTGTAAAGATGGGATGGAAAAATTCAAATTTCTCAAAACTTGGAAGAGTAAATAAAGAGGCTGCAATAGTTATGAAAGCCAGAGTAGCATTGTATGAAGGTACCTGGGAGCGTTACCACGGAGCAAAAAATACGCCTTTTGCAGTTGAAGGACAAAATGGCAATGAATTTTTACAAATCATTGAACCTGCTATATTGCAGTTAATTGACCATCAGGGAAGTACACTATTCACTAGGGGAGGTCCGTTTAATGAGGCATACAATCAACTGTTTTCACAACAGGATGCTTCTACTTCTGAAGGAGTATTTTTATATCGGGTATATGATGTCAATGGAATTGTTGGGCATAACTTTTACGACAGGGTAGTTGATAATCCACAATCTCCAACAATGAACCTGGTAGAAAATTACCTTGATAAAAACGGAGTTCCACAAGAATTAACTTCTTTGCCAATAGATTATATAAGTTTAAATAATTTAGGTGAAAATCTGGATCCGCGATTCAGACAATCAATTTGGACGCCGGACAGAGGGCCCCAAAATAAAATACCCGGTTTTGAGCCACAGGCTCTTCCTTCAAGATATCCACCAATCAATAATGTATATTCCAATAACTATGCAGCAACCGGACTTCGTTTCTGGAAAGGTGCTATTTTTGATGCCAATGAATGGAGAAATGGTTCTACCGATGATGTATTAATACGATATGCTGAAGGTTTACTGGCATTGGCAGAGGCAAAAGCAATATTAGGTACAATCAACCAGGCTGATTTGGATAAAACAGTTAATTTACTTCGCGGCAGAGTTGGAATGGCACCCATGAATTTAGCTGATGTACAAAGTTGGTCTGTATCCTATTCATTGCAAAACGGATTTGAGCCTTCTGAATCAAATATCGTTAACGAAATCAGGCGGGAACGTTTATCTGAACTTGCTTTTGAAGGACATAGGGATAAAGATTTAAAAAGATGGGCCGTTTTTCATAATGTCATTAATGGATGGAAACCCAAAGGCGCACATGCCCAGGAATTTGCAGATTATTTTAATGATCAGCAACGACTGATGGCAGATGGTTTTAGTGAAAACGATGCAAAAAGTTATGCATTGACATTAGGAGAGGATTATGACGTTTTCACCGATGGATTTTTAAATCCGTTTTTTATAACTCCTGAATTTAAATCGACAGGTGAAGGTTACTTTGTTGAACCTGGTCGAGTATATTTAGCACCAATTCCTAAAAATGAAATTGAATTGTATATGGAAGATGCTGGTGTTGAGTTAAAACAAAATCCTGGGTGGTTCTAATCCATAATTGATAATTTAAAAAGTTTACACTATGAAGAAAAATATTTTATATCTGGTTGTCTTAATGTTTGCAGGATTATTGTTTTCCTGCGAGCCCAGAATTGATTTCGATGAAGGACAATGGGGTGATACTGCATTTATTACAAATGTGGGTATTTTTACCCTTCAGGTTGATGAGCATCAGCTTCAGGAATATTACGAAAATGGTACTTTAACGCCTGCCCGAAGAAGACTTTTTATATCAACCGGAAATGCGACAATTGATAATGAAAATTTTATCGCTACAGTAACAGTTCCTGCTAATCAGGATATTACCAGAGCTGGAATTGTAATTTTTCATCAATCTGTTCGTGTGGAACCTGTTGGGAGTTCACCGGTTGCAGGTATAATAACCGATTTATCGGCGAAGGAATTTGTGTATAAACTTGTTTCTGCAGATGGAACTACTCATGATTGGACGATAGAGATTGTTCAGCAGTAGAAATAACGTTTTTAAATTAATAGATTAAGCCTTGAAATAGCAGGCTTAATCTATTTTTTTTACGCTGGGTTCCGGTTAATTTTGAAGTTTTGATATGAACGATAATTGAATCAACTAAATGAAGAATACTAAGGGTAAATTTATAATAATTGCATGGTTGTTGATCTTAACATCCAATTCCTTTTCTCAGCAATCAATTCCAATCCCAACCCCGGCCCAGCTTCAGTGGCAAAACGCCGAACTGGCAGCACTCGTCTGTTGGGATCTTCATGCACACGATGGAGAATTTTATGTGCAAAGCCAGGCTCGAATCACACCAGTTGAGGATTACAATATTTTTAATCCGCAAAAATACGATACTGACCAGTGGATAAAAACATTGAAAGAAGCTGGTTTTAAAATCGCCATATTAACGGTAAGCCATGAAACAGGCTTTTTTCATCATCAAAGCGACGCAACGCCTTATTGCATGAAAGCTCTGAAATGGCAGGATGGGAAAGGTGATGTATTGCGTGATTTCAAAGCTTCTTGCGAAAAATATGGAATTTTGCCCGGTGTTTATATCGGAACCCGCTGGAATGCGTTTTATGGCGTTTACGATTTTAAAGTCAATGGAAACAACCAGTTCGCAAAAAATCGCCAACTTCACTACAACAGCATGATTGAAAAGGTTGTAGAAGAAATATTCAGCAACTATGGCGACTGGGCCATGGTTTGGTTTGATGGCGGTGCGCACGGCCCCGAACAGGGAGGGCCAGATGTGTTGTCGGTTTTTGAAAAATATCAGCCCAACTGCCTGTTTTACCACAACCTGCAACGTGCCGATATGCGCTGGGGAGGTAGCGAAACCGGTACTGTTCCATACCCAAGTTGGGGAACTTTTCCATATCCCTCCACCGGAGCTGGCGAAAGCGCAAAAGAAGAAATTCATGCAAATAATTTCGCATTGCTAAAACACGGGGATCCCAATGGAAGCTATTACATGCCTGCCATGAGCGATGCCCCGTTGCGCGGACATGGCGGGCACGATTGGTTTTGGGAACCTGAACGTGAACACACCATTTATCCGCTCGAAAACCTGGTGGAAATGTATTACAATTCTGTAGGGCACAATACAACGCTAATATTGGGGGTAACTCCAAATCCTGAAGGATTGTTTCCCGAAGCTGACGCATCCCGGCTGATTGAATTTGGCAATGAGATTGAACGAAGGTTCTCAAATCCAATTGCTTCAACTTCAGGCAGAGGGGATATAATAAACCTGGAACTTCCTGAAATGCAAACTGTCAACCAGGTAGTCATAATGGAAGATATCGCTCACGGAGAACGTGTCAGGGAATTTATCCTCGAAGGCAAAACCAGTGATGACTGGCAGGAAATTTTCAAGGGATCTTGTATCGGACATAAATTTATTCACCGGTTTAATTCAACAGAGATAACTGAATTGCGCCTCAAAATTTCAGAATCGACAGGCACACCACAAATAAAAGGTTTCAATGTGTATAATATTGAAAAATAATGGATATGAAAAAAATAGGATTCATTGCAATCGTTGGATTTTGCCTGTTGTGTTCACTTACTTCCATAGGCCAGGAAATTAATGCCTTAAGAGAGAAATTTTCAAAAACAGAATTTCATTTCGATGAAGTAACCGGAATAGGTTTTGAAGAAGGTGTAACACGCCGCGACCCCAGCGATGTAATAAAAGTAGGTCAAACGTATTATGTATATTACACCAAAATACCTGATGCCGAGCCAAAATACTGGGGAGCCGGATATTGGGGAGCAAGCGTTTGGTGTGCCAAATCGGAAGACGAGGGATTCACATGGACCGAAGTTGGTGAAATGCTGGATGTTGGCGAAGATGGCAACTGGGATTCGCAAGCTGTTTTTACGCCAAACATTCTTTATGCCAATGGTAAATACTACTTGTATTACACGGGGGTAAAACCTACTCCGGGAAATCCCGATGGAGAATTCGAGAACAACAATATAACAGATATTACAGCCATTGGCGTTGCCGTATCCGATACGCCAACCGGACCTTTCATAAAAGTTTGCGAAGAACCCATATTAAAAGTAAGTGTAGAGCCCGAAAAGTTTGACAGTTACCGGGTTGACGACGCCTCTTTACTTTACCGAAATGGTTTGTATTGGCTGTATTATAAAGGCCGTTCATTGGTTGGCGGACAAGGAGGACCAGCTCACACAGCCATGGGTGTTGCCTTTTCAAAATATCCGGAAGGTCCTTATACCAAATACGGAAAAGAAATATTGGAAAGAAGTCATGAAGTATTAATTTGGCCGCAAGGCACAGGAGTTGGGGCCTTTGCTTCTCTCTCAGAAACATTTGAATATGCCCCTGACGGAATTGATTTTATGTCGGACAAACTGGATGTAAAAGTAGAAAAACGTGCAGTTGCACCGGGAGCTTTTCGCCCTGACTTAACGAAACCAGTTGTTGTTGGAGAAGGATTAAGATGGGGGATTTCAATGGTTCATAATAAACATGAATGCTACCTGATACTATTCGAATTAATTTCGAAATAAAAACCAGGTAAAGTAATGCAGCGAGCAGGGAAGTAACATAAGCATACCGGAAAACAATGAAAAATGACAGGAAAATGATGGAAAAATACCTGTTCCAACCGTTTCAAATAATTATTTTAGCCGGGATGAAAGTCTAAAATAAAAGAGGTAAAAAATTGTAATTATTATGCAAACCGTTTTCCATTTATTGCTGATCCTCATCATCGGAAGCTTTTTTTCATGTCAGAAAAAAGCTATTGACATTTACATTTCTCCCAAAGGAAACGACAATAATACCGGCTCAAAAAATCAACCGGTGCAGTCGTTGTCCAGAGCCCAAAATCTAACTAAAAAATATGTTGGCAATTTCCTGGTGAAGGTGATTTTGGAAGATGGTACTTATTATTTGTCGGAAACGATGGTGTTTAAGCCGGAGGATTCGGGGAGTGAGAAATTTCCGGTGACCTGGCAGGCAGCGAATGAAGGAAAAGCTGTTATAAGCGGCGGCCTGGAACTCGAACCCGACTGGGAACCTTACCGCGAAGGAATTTACCGGGCAAAAATTGAAGGTAATCATACTATTGATCAGCTTTACGTAAACGGCCAGCGGCAACGTATGGCGCGGTTTCCGAATGCAGTGGAAGGCAAAAATGTGTTTGATACCTGGGAGCTCATACACACCCGCGAACCCGATCCAGACAACGATCCCCTTAATCCGGAACGCATCGCTTCGTGGGCCAATCCCGCAGGAGCCTATATTCATGCTATGCACAATGCCTTGTGGGGCGATATGCACTGGAGGGTAACAGGACGGAATGACGATGGATCGCTTCAAATGAAAGGTGGCTGGCAAAACAACCGCCCTTCTCTTATGCACCCCCGCTACCGAATGGTGGAAAATGTTTTTGAGGAACTGGATGTTCCGGGTGAGTGGTATTTCGATGAGAAAAAAGGAATGCTTTACTATTTCCCATCGCCCGGAACAAATATTACTTCAGCAAAAGTGGAAATTGTAAGGCTGAAACATTTAATTGAATTTAACGGCACAAAGGAAAATCCTGTTCAGTTTGTCCAATTGCAGGGGCTGGTTTTCAGGCATACCGCCCGCAGTTTTATGGAAAACCGGGAACCGTTGCTACGAAGCGACTGGACAGTTTACCGCGGAGGAGCACTGGTGTTTAATGGTGCTACCGATTGTGTTGTGTCAGACTGTGAGTTCGACCAACTGGGAGGCAACAGCATTTTTGTAAATAATTACAATCGCCGGCTCACTTTTAAGTCCTGCCATATCCATCATGGTGGCGCTAACGGGATTGCTTTTGTGGGCGATCCGGAAATGGTACGCAGCCCGCTGTTTCGTTACGGCGAACAGGATTTTGAACAAATAGATCGCACACCCGGACCAAAAGGCGATAATTATCCTGCCGACTGTTTGGTAGAAGATTGCCTCATTACCATGACCGGCAGAGATGAGAAACAAACATCCCCGGTGCAGATTTCCATGTCGCATAAAGTTACGGTGCGCCATTGTTCGATTTACGATGTGCCAAGGGCGGGTATCAACATCAGTGAAGGAACCTTTGGCGGGCATGTGATTGAATACTGCGATGTATTTAATACCGTGCTGGAAACCGGCGATCATGGCAGTTTCAATTCATGGGGCCGCGACCGGTTTTGGACTCCCGACATCCTGGAAACAGCCGTTGAGATAAAAAATAATCCGGAACTGTACAAACTGGATATGCTCGATTCAAACATTATCCGGAACAGCCGCTGGCGCTGTGATCACGGTTGGGATATCGACCTCGATGACGGCTCTTCCTGGTACCGCATTTACAACAATGTTTTGCTCAATGGCGGTCTGAAAATGCGCGAGGGATACGACCGGATTGCTACAAATAACATCATAATCAATAACAGTCTCCATCCGCATGTGTGGTACCCCGAAAGTGGCGATGTTTTTAAGCACAACATTGTGTTTGGCGCCTACCGGCCGGCAGCCATGCAACGCGGACTGGCACCTGATGATAAATGGGGCAAAGAGATCGATTATAACTTGTTTGCCACCAACCAGAAAGATATGGAAAAGTTTAAGGTTAATGGTTGCGACAGCAATTCGGTAGTTGGAGACCCCCTTTTTGTCGATCCCTCTGAAAGGGATTTCCGGGTAAAAGAAAATTCACCTGCCCTAAAAATTGGGTTTCAAAATTTTCCGATGGATAAATTTGGTGTGGTTTCAGAAAATTTGAAAAAAATGGCCAAAACACCCGAAATACCTCAGGTTATTACCTCTTCAGAAAGCTCAACCGGGAAAATATACAACTGGCTGGGAGGCAAGGTAAAAAACATTGAAACCTTAGGCGAGCAATCTGCCAGTGGACTGTCTTCAATGAGCGGAGTGTCGATTCTTGATGTCCCCGAATATTCGGACCTCGCAAAATTCGGTTTTGAAAAAAGTGATGTCATTGTTGCCTGTAACGGACAGAATGTTAAAACATTCGAACAGTTGATTGGACTTCTTCAGGAGAGTGGCGATAAGAAAAGTTTCGAGTTAGCTGTGATGCGCAATCAGTCAATAAACAAGTTAAAATTTAAAAGTGAGTAAAAGTTATGTCAAAATTATTATTCGTATTCGCAGGTCTTGTTATGTGGATGTTGGGATCTGTTAAGGCTCAAAATGATCGAGATATTCCTGTTCCAACCCCGGCGCAGCTAACCTGGCAAAACGCCGAGCTGGTGGCGGTTTTTCATTATGATTTGCATGTATTTGACGGCGAAAAATACAACCAGCAGAAAAACAGGATTTCCCCCATCGAGGATTACAATATTTTTAATCCGAAAAAACTGGATACCGACCAGTGGATAAAAGCCATTAAAGAGGCCGGGTTTAAAATTGCCATTTTAACGGCTACGCACGAAACAGGTTTTGCCCTTTACCAAAGCGATGTAAATCCTTATAGTCTGAAAGCAGTGAAGTGGCGTGACGGGAAGGGAGATATTGTAAAGGATTTTGTGGAATCGTGCCGCAAATACGGAATTCAGCCCGGTATTTACATCGGTATTCGCTGGAATTCGTTTTACGGAGTGCACGATTTTATGGTAAACGGCGACAATCAGTTTGCTGAAAACCGTCAGCAATATTATAACCGCATGTGCGAAGGAATGGTGGAAGAACTCATGTCACGTTACGGCGATTTGGCCATTGTGTGGTTCGACGGTGGTGCCCACGGTCCGGAAAAAGGTGGCCCCGATGTGTTGAGTGTTTTTGAAAAATACCAGGACAACTGCATTTTTTACCACAACACCCAGCGCGCCGACATCCGTTGGGGAGGCAGCGAAACGGGAACGGTACCCTATCCAAGCTGGGGAACCTTTCCTTTTCCTTTTTCGCATTCAGCCAATCAGGAAGTTGTTTTGGCAAATAATTTTCAGCTACTAAAAGAAGGCGATCCGAACGGTGATTATTATATGCCGGCCATGAGCGATGCTCCGCTGCGTGGATACAACGGCCGTCACGAATGGTTTTGGGAGCCTGGAGATGAGGAACATATTTTTCCGTTGGAAAACCTGATGAATATGTATTACAAATCGGTGGGGCACAATACTTCACTAATTCTCGGATTAACACCAAATCCTGATGGACTGATGCCTGAACCTGATGTTAAGAGGCTGAAAGAATGGGGCGATGAAATTAATCGACGGTTTTCAAACCCGCTGGCAACTGCATCAGGCAAGGGAAATCAATATAAAATCAACCTAAAAGGCAAACAGGAAATAAATCACATTATTCTCCAGGAAAACATTGCCAATGGAGAGCGTGTCAGGAAATTTGTTCTCGAAGGAAAAACTTCTGACGGTTGGCAAACAATTTTTGAAGGTTCCTGCATCGGGCATAAATTTATTCATCAGTTTGATAATATGGAAGTTTCTGAAGTTCGTTTAACTGTTTTGGAATCAAAAGGGGAACCTCAGATCAAGAACTTTCAGGTGTTCGATTTTAGTAATACGTTAAAATAGCTACCTATGAAAGTGTTCAGTAATTACTCTTTTATTTTTGCGGCACTTTTTATTGCTTTTGTTTCCTTGCCGATTATTGGTAATGGCTGGGGCAAAGTAAGCGAAAAGATAAAGGTGGCTTGTATTGGCGACAGTATTACCTTCGGGGCCCGCCTCGACAATCCGGAAGAAGAATCCTATCCGGCGCGACTCCAGAAACTTCTGGGAGGAAAATACCTTGTAGAGAATTTTGGAGTGAGCAGTTGCACCCTTATTCGCAAGGGCATACCAACTGTGTGGACTCAACTATCCAAAATAAAGGAAGCAAATCCAAATATTGTGGTAATTAGTCTGGGCACCAACGATACCTGTGGGGAGGGTGCCTGCGGCGACCGCAAATGCTGGGAATATAAAGATGAATTTGAAGGAGATTACAACGACCTGATAGATACATTAAGAACATGGCCATCGCAGCCTAAGATTTGGATTTGTGCACCCTCGCCCATGGTGCTGGAAACACCTGGCCTTAGCGAGGAGCGTGTTCAAGGATTAAGCTTACGGAAACCACGCCTGCAGGAACTTAACCAAATCATTAAAAAGGTGGCCGAAAATAAAAAAGTTGGATTTATTGATTTGAATACTCCATTGGCGGGAAAGGCGGAATTATTTACAGAACAGGACGGTGTTCACCCGAATGAGTACGGTTATTTTGCGATCGCAAAGTTGGTTTACCGGGAAATCAAAAAGGAAATTTGACAGGAAAACATTTTTCCAAAGTTTAACTAAGTAAAATTTTTTTAGATGAAAAAGATTCTGTTTATACTTCTTATCTTTTTAGCTCGAAACTGTTTTGCCGCAATATGGTTGCCTTCGGTTATTTCCGACAACATGGTTTTGCAGCGGGATGCAGCCGTTACGATATGGGGATGGACCACTGAAACCATCGAACCGATTACGGTAACCGGGAGCTGGAATCATGTGGCAGTTACTGAAAACGCCTATCAGGGAAAATGGTCTGTTCAACTGACTACTCCTGAAGCAGGAGGACCTTACGTTGTAACGATTGAAGGACACGAAACGATTACCTTGTCGAATGTATTGATTGGTGAAGTTTGGATTGCTTCAGGGCAATCAAACATGGAGTGGTCGGCATCACGTGGTATTAACAACGCACAGGAAGAAATAAATCATGCGAATTATCCGAATATCCGTTTGTTTCAAGTTCCCAAATACCAATCGCCAAATCCCCAGGATAATACACCGGGACAGTGGACAGAATGCAGGCCTGAAACAATGAAGGATTTCAGTGCCGTAGCGTATTTCTTTGGGAGAAAACTTCACAAGGAACTTAATGTACCGATTGGGTTAATAAATGCCAGTTGGGGAGGAACCCGCGCTGAGGTATGGTTTAATGCCAAACGTGTAATTAGCGATTCCAACTTTTTTGAGGCAGAAAAACATTTCACCGAAAACAAATGGCATTCCTCTCAGCCCGGCTATATGTACAATGGAATGATTGCCCCGTTAATCCCGTTCAGAATTGCCGGCGCAATCTGGTATCAGGGAGAGGCCAACAGGTTTAAACCACAGGCGTATCCCGGTACTATGGAATCGCTAATTCAAAATTGGAGGGAAGAATGGGGGTACGATTTCTCTTTTTACTTTGTTCAGATTGCCCCCTTTAATTACAAGGAAAAGGATGCAGGCGTACTAATCAGGGAAGCTCAGCTTAAAACGTTTAAAAAAGTTCCAAATACAGGGATGGTTGTTGTAAGCGACATTGGAGATATTAACAATATTCATCCGCAGAACAAGCAGGATGTCGGGAAAAGACTTGCCAGTTGGGCTTTAGCAAAAAATTATGGATTTACTGATGTCGCTTTTTGTGGACCGGTGTACCAGCAAGTAAAACGTGAGGGCGAAGAAATGTTGGTGTATTTTGACTATGCTAATGATGGTTTGGTGAATAAGGGAGAAGAGCTAACAGAATTTGAAATTTGCGGGCCTGACAGTATTTTCTTGAAAGCCCAGGCAAGGATCGACGGCAACACTGTCAGAGTTTGGAATAGCGAAATTAGGAATCCCTTGGCGGTGCGCTTTGGGTGGGATAATATTGCCGAACCTAATCTTTTTAATCTGGCTGGATTACCAACATCCAGTTTTAGAACGGATAATTGGAAAATCGAAATGGAGAAAAATAAAGAATAACTTGTTATTAGAGCTCGCATATTTAAAATTGCGTCTGTTCTTAGATAAGATGATTTTGCCAAGACCGAGATTTAGGGCATATTTAAACTATCGTTAATCAGGAGATAAAATGAGAATAAAATCCGCTATTGTTGTCGCTACATTATTAATTTTTTCTTGTAGCTTTATTTATAAGAAAAAATCAAAAATTGATAAACCCAACATCCTGTTTATTTTAGTGGATGACCTGGGATGGGCTGATTTGGGTTATAACGGCAGCAAATTCTATGAAACCCCCAACATTGACAAGCTGGCTGCTTCAGGTTTGGTTTTTATCGATGCTTATGCAGCAAGTCCGGTGTGTTCGCCTTCACGGGCGGCAATCATGACCGGTAAATATCCTGCCCGTCTGAACCTGACTGACTATATTCCGGGAAACAGGCATTACGGCCCGCACAAAAATCAAAAACTGGCTTCTCATCCGTTTAAACTTCAGCTTGATTTGGAGGAATACACTTTAGCAGAAGCTTTCAAAGATGCTGGCTACACTACTTTTTTTGCAGGTAAATGGCATTTGGGCGAAGAAGAAAAATTTTATCCGCAGCACCAGGGATTCGATATAAACAAAGGCGGAAACAGCACCGGTCATCCTGCCGGAGGCTATTTTGCACCCTACCAAAATCCGCAACTTGAGGATGGGGAAGACGGGGAATACCTTACCGACCGGCTTACGGATGAAACGATTCATTTTATTCAGAATAATAAAGACCAATCTTTCTTTGCGTATTTATCTTTTTACACTGTGCACCTTCCATTGCAGGGAAAACCGGAAAAAGTGGAGAAATACCGTAACAAGCTCGCTCAAATGAATTATTCAGGAGAGGAGTTTATAAAAAAAGGAGAAACATACCACAAGCAATGGCAAAATATGACCCATTACGCAGCCATGGTGGAAAGTATGGATGAAAATGTGGGGCGCCTGCTTCAGGTACTTGAACAGAAAAAGCTGTCGGAAAATACCTTTGTGGTGTTTACTTCCGATAACGGGGGCATGGCCACGAGCAACCGGACGGATAATATTCCCACAACCAACCTGCCGCTGCGGGCTGGCAAAGGTTATCTTTATGAAGGAGGTATCCGGGAACCATTGATATTTTACTGGCCCGGCAACATTGAAGCCGGCACAACCACTGACTTTCCTGCAACAGGCACAGATTTGTATCCTACTTTGCTGGATGTAGCAGGAATACAGCTCTATCCCGAACAGCACCGGGATGGCATCAGTCTGAAACCCCTGCTGGAGGGCCGGGAGATGGATGAACAACCATTGTTCTGGCATTATCCGCATTACAGCGGGGGTTTGGGAGGACGACCCTCCGGCGCTGTAAGAGTGGGAGATTATAAACTCATCGAGTTTTTTGAGGATAATCGGATTGAATTGTATAATTTGAAAGATGATTTAGGGGAAGAAAAAGATCTTTCTGAAGCTCATCCTGAAAAGGCGGAAGAATTAAAACAATTGTTACACCAATGGCGAAAGGATGTTGGCGCACAAATGCCTTACCCAAATCCGGCGTATATTGAGCAGGAATAAAAACAAGCAAGTATCTGTAATTTAAAATCAGTTTTATGAAAAAATTTTATTTGCTTCTCATTTTTTTCATTTCAAGTGCTTCTGTTCAGAGTCAGAGCAGCAACTGGCCCATATTAAAGCATTACGACGAAAACCACATTTCAAAAGTGGCGCTTCCAATGGGTGGCATTGGCACAGGAACAATATCCCTTAACGGGCGGGGCAGTCTGGTTGACTGGGAAATTATGAACCGTCCGGGAAAAGGCTTCAGTACGGTAACACCGGGAAACGACGCCCCGTTTTTTGCAATTTATGTTGATACCGGTGAAAAAAGTTATACTAAAGGTTTGATGGGACCGCTGCTGTATTATGAATACGAACACATGGAAGGCAGGCCGGTGGATCATCACGGTGTTCCCCGTTTCGAAAAAGCTACCTTCGATGCGGCCTATCCTTTTGGAGTGGTAAACCTGTCCGATTCAAATCTCCCGGTTGATGTAAAAATAAAGGCATTTAATCCTTTAATTCCCGGTGATGCCGATGCAAGTGGAATCCCAATTGCCATTTTACGTTACGAAGTGTCGAATAAAACCGATAAACCAATAACTGTTTCAGTTTGCGGTTCCATTCGAAATTTTATTGGGAAAGACGGCAGTAAATTTCATTACGACTGGAAAGGGGATAAAATTTATGAAGGTGCTGTGAAAAACCAGAATAAGTTTCGCAGTGATACCCGTTTTAAAGGAATATTTTTTCAACCCGGCGAAGTGGATAAAACTGATCCCGCCTGGGGTACGATGGCATTAACCACCGATGCCCAAACAGGTGTTAGCTATCGGACTTCCTCGGTTCACAATGCCTGGAGCAATGCCATTCTGGATTTCTGGGACGATTTTAGCGATGATGGGAGACTGATTGAAAAAACAGAACTGGCAGATGACGACCCCATGGCTTCATTGGCAGTTCAGCAGGAAATTCCGGCCAATGGGAAAAAGGTATTTCAGTTTTTTCTGACCTGGCATTTTCCCAACCGCAAAGCCTGGTCGAATGAGGTGGTTGGAAACTATTACACCATGCAATACAACGATGCCTGGGATATAATTTCAAAAACGTATCCCGAACTGGAAAATTTGGAACAGAAAACCCTTGAATTCGTCAATGCATTTCTCGACTCCGACTTTCCTGAAGAGGTAAAAGAAGCCGCACTTTTTAATCTGAGCACCTTACGTTCGCAAACGGTTTTCAGAATAAAGAGCGGGCACATGATGGGCTGGGAAGGATGTATGGATACGAACGGTTCTTGTGCTGGCTCATGCACCCATGTTTGGAATTATGAACAGGCTACCGCATTTTTATTTGGCGATTTGGCTAAAACCATGCGCGATGTGGAATTTAATTTTGCCACACGAGAAAACGGAGGAATGGCATTTCGTGCGGCTCTTCCGCTAATTACTGACCAGACCGGCGGGACCGCAGCCGACGGCCAAATGGGCACCATCATGAAAATGTACCGCGACTGGCAGCTTTCCGGCGATACCGAATTTCTGAAAAAAAGCTGGCCAAATGTAAAAAATGCACTCTCTTTTGCATGGCTCGAAAACAGTTGGGATGCCAATGCCGACGGTGTGATGGAGGGCAGCCAGCACAATACGATGGATGTAAACTATTCCGGGCCCAATCCGCAGATGCAGTTTTGGTACCTCGGTGCATTAAAAGCTGCCGAAAAAATGGCAATTGCCTTGAATGATAATGATTTTGCAGAGAAGTGCGCGGAAATTTACCGGTCCGGTAGCAGATGGACCGACGAAAACCTGTTTAATGGTGAATATTACGAGCACATGGTATTGGACCCCGAAACCAAGAAAGAAATAACTGATTTTTCAGCGCCCAACATGCCCCGGTACCAGTTGGCCAAAGGTTGTCTGGTTGATCAACTGGTTGGGCAGTATATGGCTCACATTTGTGGTCTGGGTTACCTCGGCTCAAAAGAGAACATGAAAACCACGTTAAGCAGTATTCTTAAATACAATTACCGCGAAACCATGGCCAATCATTTTAACAACATGCGTTCGTACGCACTGGGTAATGAATCGGCGCTGCTGATGGCAAGCTGGCCAAAAGGACGGCCCAAAGTACCATTCCCATACTTTTCGGAGGTGATGACGGGTTTTGAATATACCGCCGCTGTGGGAATGCTTTACGAAGGAATGGAAGAAGAAGGCCTTCAGGTTATTCGCAACATCCGTGCACGTTACGATGGTTCAAAACGTAGTCCGTTTAACGAAGCCGAGTGCGGACACCATTATGCCCGGGCTATGGCAAGTTGGGCAAGTGTGTTGGCTTTAACAGGGTTTCAGTATTCGGCTTTAGACAAAACAATAAACTTTAAAAATCAGGTTGGAAAATGGTTTTGGAGCAATGGCTATGCATGGGGTACCTGCGAAATTTTAGAAGATTTTATTACGCTGTCGGTAAACAAAGGAACAATAAATGTTGGTAAAGTAATGCTTGAAAATGAGATCGTGTCGGAATTTAAGGGTGTGCAACACATTGAAGAAGGTGAAAAATTGAAGATTAAAATAAGTAGATGATGAGAAAAATTATTTGTGTAATTTCAATACTGGTATTATTTTCCTGTTCCTCAGAGCCTGTCGCAGGTCCTGAGGAAAAGTACAACCTTGAATTTACTGAACTCGCCATCACCTGGGATGAAGCCATGCCGCTCGGAAACGGAATGCTGGGTGCTTTGATATGGCAAAATGGTGATCAACTGCGGTTTTCGCTCGACCGTGTTGACCTGTGGGACCTCAGACCTGTGGATAACCTGTCGAAACCCGAATTCAGCTTTGAATGGGTACAGGAGCAGGTAAGAAACAACACCTACAGCCTTGTGCAGGAGATGTTTGATGTTCCTTACGACAATATGCCGGCACCTTCAAAAATACCCGGAGCAGCACTGGAATTTAATGCAAAACTCCTGGGGCAGGTAAAATCAGTGAATCTCGATTTATCGCAAGCACTTTGCACGGTGGAATGGGAAAATGGTGTTACCCTCGAGACCTTTGTACATGCCTCTGAACCTTATGGTTGGTTTAGATTTGAAAATGTGCCCGATGGTTTTTCGCCCGCTATAATTCCACCCCAATATCAAAAACTGATTGCCAGTGGAGAAGATAGCCCGGTTGCCGGTCAGGACCTTCAGCGGCTGGGTTATGAACAAGACAGCGTAAATGCAGAAAACAACAGGCAGGTTTACCGGCAGAAAGGATGGGGAAGTTTTGAATACGAAGTGGCCGTCAACTGGGAAACCACCGGAAATACGATGACCGGAGTTTGGAGTATTTCATCAACTTTGTCTGAGCAGGAAGGCAATCCTAAGGCAGGAGAACTAACAACTCAGCAAATCGGGCAAAACAAATTTGAAAATTCACTGAACACACACCGCACATGGTGGCAAAACTATTGGCACCGCTCTTCTGTGTCGCTTCCCGATTCCATTCTTGAAAAACAATACTACCTCGAAATGTATAAGTTTGGATCGGTAACCAGGGCTGACGCTCCGCCCATTTCGCTGCAGGCAGTTTGGACAGCCGATAACGGCAGACTCCCGCCATGGAAAGGTGATTTTCACCATAACTTAAACACGCAGTTGAGCTACTGGCCCGCTTACACCGGCAATTACCTCGACCTTGAAGAGGGTTTTTTAAACTGGATGTGGAAATACAAAGACACCTTTGAAGAATATACCAGAGCATACTTTGGAACGGCGGGACTGAATGTTCCGGGTGTCACCACCCTTACCGGCCAGCCCATGGGCGGATGGATTCAGTACTCATTTGGACCTACGATTGGTTCGTGGTTGGCCCACCATTTTTATCTCCACTGGATATATACAAAGGATGAAATATTCTTGAAAGAAAAGGCTTATCCGTGGTTACGTGATGTAGCTGTTTTTCTAGATGAAATTTCAGTCAGTGACGAACAGGGAATGCGCAAACTGCCCATCAGCTCAAGTCCCGAAATTTTTGACAATTCAAGAAAAGCCTGGTTTGATGAAACAACCAATTTTGATTTGGCACTTATCCGCTGGACGTATGAAAAAGCTGCGGAAATGGCCCGTGAACTCAATTTAACAGAGGAAGCTGAGAAATGGGGACAAATAAATGCTGAATGGCCGCAGCTCGCGGTCGATCCGGAAACCGGACTGATGTTTTCCCCATTAGTTCCCTACGAGCAGTCGCACCGGCACTTTTCCCACCTGATGGCATTTCACCCGCTTGGGCTTATCGATTTTTCCAGTGGGGAAGAGGACAAGGAAATCATTCAAAATACCCTGAATAATCTGGCGGAAGTTGGTCCCGATTACTGGACCGGCTATTCTTACAGTTGGCAGGCCAATTTATATGCCCGTGCATTTGAAGGCGAAAAAGCTGCCGAAGCACTCCGCATTTTCGCAGAGTGTTTTTGCCTGAAAAATTCGTTTCATGTAAATGGCGATCAATGCAAAGCAGGTTACTCCAAAATGACGTACCGGCCATTTACACTGGAAGGGAATTTTGCTTTTGCTTCGGCCGTACAGGAAATGCTGATACAAAGTCATGCCGGAGTGGTGAAATTGTTTCCGGCGATTCCTTCAGATTGGCAGGAGGTTTCATTCAATACCCTTCGTACCTACGGTGCATTCCTCGTTTCTGCCAACATGGAGAATGGCAAAGTAAAAAAAGTGGAGATTGTCTCTGAAAAAGGTGGTGAAATAATTTTGGAGAACCCGTTTGGCGATGCTGATTTTTCGTGCGATAAAGAATTTGAAAAGGACGGGAAGTTGATTAAATTAAATTTGGCAGAAGGAGAGAAAGTAGTATTTGAAATCTAATAACAGTATTCCTGAAAATGGTACATTTAACTAAACAAATATGCATTTCCCTGCTCCTTCTGTTTTTTTTTCCATTTATTTCCACGGGGCAAAAAACGCTTGATCTTTTTATCCTGGCCGGACAATCAAATGCACAGGGCTGGATGGGAGATGCTGCATATTATCCGGAAGATGGGAAAGAACTCGATGATTCAATTCTATTAAACTGGACTTTTGTGGACAATGAAAGTTCAGGTGGAGAGTGGCTTACTATGCAACCTCAAAAAGGCAGGTTTCCTAATGGACATTTTGGTCCGGAAGTTAGTTTTGCCCGGGAACTCAAAAAGGTAGGATATAAACCGGCAATATTTAAATACACCAAAGGTGCAACGGGTCTGGCCCGTGATTGGAAAGCGCCAGGTGAAGGCGGTATTTACGACAGCATGGTGACTGATTTAAAAACTGCGATGCATGAACTGGGGAAGCAAGGATTGGAGGTAGAATTGCGCGGATTTATCTGGATTCAGGGAGAAACGGATGCCGGCGATGAAGAAGCAGCAAAAAATTATTATCAGAACCTGAAGCAGCTAATTTCTGATTTGCGAAATAATGTGCTTCATGAACAGGACCTGAAAATAATTCTCGGAGTTGATGAACAGCATTCATTTGTGAAAGAGCGCCCGGTGGTGGTAGAAGCTCAGCGAAGATTAGCTGAAGAGGATTCAACTATTGAATTTACAAGCATGCTTGGCCTCCCAAAAGCGGATGGAACCCATCTCACCCCTGCCGGTTTGGTTGAACACGGGAAGCGGATTTTTGAGTCTTATACATCTGCGTTCCCCGGTAAGATTCTTAATTATAAAAACTACCACAATTATAGAAGAAGCATCAGAAACAGCCTGCTTAAATTTCAGCAGGAGAAAAAAGGGCGGGTGGCTTTTCTCGGCGGTTCCATTACTTACAATGGAGGCTGGCGAGACAGCATTTGTAACTACCTGCAAAACCGTTTTCCCGATACTGAATTCGAATTTATTGCTGCAGGCATTCCTTCCATGGGGACAACTCCGGCTGCCTTCCGGCTGGAACGCGATGTGCTTGCAGGCGGACCGGTTGATTTGTTGTTTGAAGAAGCAGCAGTAAACGATGCAACAAACGGAAGGACCAGCCTCGAACAAATCAGGGCCATGGAGGGAATCGTCCGGCATGTGCGAAATGAAAATCCGGCAACAGATATTGTTATCATGCATTTTGTCGATCCGCAAAAAATGGAAACCTATCGCTCAGGGCAAGTGCCGGAAGTCATTCAGAATCATGAAAAAGTAGCTGCTCATTATCATATTCCAACCATCAATCTGGCTAAAGAAGTAACCGAGCGTATAGATGCTGGTGAGTTTACCTGGGATGATGATTTTAAAAACCTGCATCCCTCACCTTTTGGGCAGGAGGTTTATTTTCGTTCGATGAAAGCATTTCTCGAAAAAGCGTGGGCCGAAACAGTTGCAGAAGATGATAAAATTGAAACTCACCCGCTACCCGAACCAATTGATTATGCGAACTATGACAGCGGAAAACTAATTTTGGCAGAAAAGGCAAAAGTAATTAATGGCTGGAAGCTGGTTGAAAACTGGAACCCTGAGGATGGAAAGGGAACACGCCAGAATTATGTGAATGTTCCCATGTTGATTAGCCAGGATGAAGGCAGTACGCTGGAATTTCAATTTAACGGAAATGCGGTTGGAATAGCTGTAGCTGCCGGTCCCGATGCCGGGGTGATTGAATTCAGGATTGATGAAGGGGATTGGCAAAAACAGGATTTGTTTACAAAGTGGAGCTCAAACCTGCATTTGCCGTGGTATTATACACTGGCAGCGGGATTGCCCGATGGTGAACATATTTTGCAAATACGCTTTTCGGGTGAAAAGAATCCGCAAAGCAGAGGAAATGTATGCAGAATAAGGTATTTTTATGCCAATAACTAAAAACTTAAAATTCAAAAAATGAAAAATGCAATTGTTTTAATCGTGTTGTTATTCACTGTTTTGGCTGGTAATTGCCAGAAGAACTATTTAAATGAATCAAACAAAGAGTTCGAAAAACGAATGAAGTGGTTTTTGGATGCAAAATACGGTATGTTTATCCACTTTGGCTTGTACAGCCAGCTTGGGGGAATTTACGAGGGAAATGAAGAAGGCCGTTATGCGGAATGGATTCAGGCAAATCAGCAAATTCCGCAGTCTGATTACATGAAACTGATTGATACCTGGACACCTCATGACTTTGATGCGGATAAAATTGTCAGCCTGGCAAAAAAAGCGGGGATGAAATACCTGGTAGTAACTTCGAAACACCATGAGGGATTTTGTTTGTGGGATTCAAAATATACCGAATACGACATCGCCAATTCGCCCATGAAAGGTCGCGATTTTATGCAGGAACTGTCTGATGCCTGCAAAAAGCAAGGCATTCATTTTGGTACGTATTACAGTATAATCGACTGGAATCATCCGTCGCACAATATTCCTGATGCCGATGCCAAAGAAGTAACACGCAAACGCTGGCAAAATCCTGAACTACACGAAGGGAAAAAAGCAGAATATGTGCAGTACATGAAAAATCAGGTAAAAGAATTAATTGAAAATTATGATACGGAAATTCTTTGGTTCGATGGCGACTGGGCTGACTACTGGACCCTTGAGGACGGAAACGAGTTGTATCAATATATTCGTGAATTGAAACCTGAAATTATCATCAATAACAGGGTATCCAAACGCAAAATATTTAAAAAAGATTTTGGTACACCCGAGCAGGAACATCCCGGAGAATCGCTCGATCATTACTGGGAAGCCTGTTACACCATGAACGATTCTTGGGGATTCAAAACAAAAGACACAGACTGGAAAAGCCCGGAGGTTGTTTACGAAAAATTGCAGGACATTAATGATAAAGGCGGAAATTTTTTGCTTAATGTGGGGCCCGATGGAAATGGCGAAATACCAAAAGCTTCTGTTGATATTTTGCTTGAGGTGGGCAAAATGTTGCGGGAGAATAATTGAAGGAATATTCAACAATTTAAGCCAGAAACCAATCGATAATAATAAAGTTTAAATGGCTATGAACAAAACAACTATTATTACACTCACCGCATTATTTGCAATTACCTTTTTCTCCTGTTCAGAAAAAAGAGAAAAAAGCGAAATGCCCAACATTGTATTCATTCTGGCCGATGACATGGGATATGGAGATGTTTCGGCATACAACGAAAACTCAAAAATAAAAACTCCTTTTATCGATCAACTGGCCGAAGAAGGATTGATGTTCACCGATGCACATACCAGTTCGGCGGTTTGCACTCCAACCCGATACGGTATCCTGACCGGTCGCTACAATTGGCGTTCTACTTTGAAAAGCGGTGTTTTAAGTGGTTACAGCAAGGCGCTTATTCCACAGGAAAAAACTACTGTTGCCGAGTTTTTGAAGGATGCAGGCTATAAAACAGCCTACTTTGGTAAATGGCACCTGGGGTGGGACTGGAGCATTGTTGAAGACGATGATAAAAGCCGCGATAATTTAAATGCGAAACCAAATGTCGATTTTTCGAAACCGGTTAAAAACGGGCCAAAAACCCAGGGATTCGATTACAGTTACGGTTTTTGCGGTTCGCTGGATATGCCGCCCTATGTTTGGGTGGAAAATGACATGCCAACCATGGTTCCCACAAAAACCACTGTTGATACCGGCGACCAGTCGTGGTGGCGAGAAGGGTTGACGTCAGATGATTTTGACCATGAACAGATGCTCCCTGAAATCACCCGAAAAACAGTGGGTTTTATTGAGAAAAATGCAGCGGGTGACCAGTCTTTTTTTGTTTATATGCCGCTGCCGGCACCGCATACACCAATTCTGCCAACAGAACCTTTCCATGGTAAAAGTGGTTTGGAAAATCCGTATGGCGATTTTGTGATAATGGTTGACTGGGTAGTGGGGCAGGTGATGAAAGCGCTGGAGGATAAAGGAATTGCAGAAAATACGCTGCTGATTTTTACCACGGACAATGGATGTTCGCCACAGGCCGATTTTGAGCAACTGGCTTCAAAAGGTCATTCCCCAAGTTATATTTTTCGGGGGCATAAAGCGGATATTTATGAAGGCGGTCACCGTGTTCCTTATGTGTTGCGCTGGCCCGCAAACGTAAAACCGTGCAAATCGGAACAGCTTGTTTGCACCACCGATTTGTTTGCTACACTTGCAGATATTATTGGCCGGGAGTTGCCGGACAATGTGGCGGAAGACAGTTTTAGTTTTTTGCCCGCACTGAAGGGAAAATCAGGTTCCCGCGAAAGCATTGTCCATCACTCAATAAACGGTTCGTTTGCCTACCGCAAAGGCGACTGGAAAGCAATTTTCTGCCCCGGTTCAGGAGGTTGGAGTGCTCCCAGACCTAATTCAGAAGGAATTGAGAATCTACCTGCTGTTCAGTTATATAATTTAGCAAATGATATTGCCGAGGAAAATAACCTTCAGGCTGAAAATGGAAACCTGGTAGAACAGTACCGCAGTGAGCTGGCTAAAATTATAACCGATGGCCGCAGTACGCCGGGTGGATCTCAAAAAAACGACGGCGAATATCCGTGGGCGCAAATAGAATCAATCGTTTACAAAAACCAATAGGTTAATTAATGGATATCCATATTATCTTCGGAATCTTACTAATCGCCACCGGTGCTTTTTCTGCCGGAAGTTTTGCCGTTCCTTTCGGAAAAATAAAAGGCTGGCAGTGGGAAACATACTGGATGGTTTACAGTCTGGGTGCTTACATCATTATGCCGCTGCTGGCTTGTCTCCTGTTTACTTCCGATTTCATAACAATCATCCGCTCAGCACCTGACGATACCATAATTTTGGTTTTTATCCTCGGTGCAGTTTATGGTGTGGGCAACCTCTCTTTTGGTTTGGCGTTGCGTTATCTTGGGCTTTCCCTGGGCTATGCCCTTTCGCTGGGCCTAATGCTTGCAATCGGAACTTTGATTCCCCCCTTAATCGACGGACGGTTGACAGTGATGATTGAATCGTCAGGAGGCAACCTGTTGCTGGCAGGAATTGCAGTGGCTGCCGTTGGCATTGCTTTTTCGGCATGGGCCGGCATCGCAAAAGACAAGTCGGTAACACAGGAAAAAAAGCAGGAAAGCATTGGTGAATTCAACCTTGTGAAGGGGATTCTTGCCGCCTTGCTGGTGGGAGTTACCGGTTCGGCCATGGCGCTTGGTTTTGAGCAGGGATTACCCATCTCCGGCGTTGCAGAACTTAGCGGTATCGACCCGCTCTTTTCCATGATGCCGGTTTATCTGGTCCTTTTATCGGGAACATTTGTTTCTACGCTGGCGTGGTGCATTTTTCTCGGGATTAAAAACAAATCGGTAAAAAACTATGTAAGTGCAAAAACCAGTAAAAAGCTGGTGCTGAATTACGGATTTGGGTTACTGGCCGGATTATTATGGTTCAGCCAGTTTATTTTTTACGGAATGGGGCAAAGCAAAATGGGACCTTTTACCTTTACGTCGTGGGGAATCCTCATGGCGCTTACCATCGGTTTTGCTTCGGTCTGGGGATTAATCCGCGGAGAATGGAAAGGAGCACCGGGCAGGGTTTATGTTGTTATGGCTTTATCGCTGCTTATTTTAATTGCTGCTTCTTTTATGATTGGCATCAGCGGTTCGGTTTAGGTATGCTCGCAAAGCCGTTAAGCCGCAGAGAGGGAAAAAGAGAGAATCAAATTAAAAAATACTTTGCGTCTCCGCGTCTTTGCGAGAGAAAATAAATGTTAAGAAATAAAACATGAATAAAAAAACAATGACATCACGCGAACGGATTTTAGCCGCCATAAATCACCAGATACCCGACAGGATTCCTGTTGATTTGGGATCAACTCCCAGTTCCGGAATTTCGGCCATCGCATATAGTAATCTTGTAAAACACATCGGTATGCCTGAATTGCCGGTTCAGATTTACGATGTGGTGCAGCAACTGGCACAACCCGACATGAAAGTTCTGGGTAAATTCGGAATAGATGTGCTGGATATCGGACGGGAATTTAATGATAAACCCTCGGACTGGAAACCAATAACCCTTGCCAATGGTGCTTCTGCGTTTTATCCGAAATGGTTTAATCCCATAAAGCTGGATGACGGTTCGTTTGCCACTTATGATGACGACGGAAAAACCATGCTTTCGAGAATGCCTGTCGGGGCTACTTTTTTCGACCAGACTTATTTTCCGTATCTGGATGGTTATCCCGATAATTACGATAACCTGGATGCAGAAATGGGCCGCATCATGTGGGCCCGTGATGCACACAGCCCTTGGGATCACGCCGGTGACGATGGATTCTGGGAAACTTTACGTGAGAAAACGTTGCATCTGCGGCAAAATACCGACAAAGCGTTGCTGGTTGTTTGCGGTTGCAACCTGTTTGAATGGGGTACCTTTCTCAGAAGAATGGATAATTTTCTGATGGATTTGATGTGCGACCATGAAAATGTGGAAAAACTGCTCGATGAATTGATGAAACGCCACCTGGTCACACTGGAAAAGGTTTGCAATGCCGTGGGCGATATCGTGGATATTATTCGGTTTGGCGACGATTTGGGAATGACTCAGGGCCCGTTTATGGAACCTGAAATTTACCGGCAATTGTTTAAACCGCGCCATAAAATTTTGTGTGACTATGTGAAAGAACACAGCCAGATGCACACGTTTATCCACTCCTGCGGCTCCATCTCCTTGCTGATGCCCGATATGATTGAAGCAGGCATTGAAATCTTCAACCCGGTGCAAACCAACGCTTACCTAATGGAACCTGCGTTCCTCAAAAAAGAATTTGGAAACGACTGCACTTTTTGGGGAGGGGGTATTGAAAACGTTGGTGTGCTGAACAACGGTACCCCGCAACAGGTGCGAGACCAGGTTTTTGAAAGGCTGGAAATATTTTCAGAAGGGGGCGGTTTTGTTTTCAATACGGTGCACAATATCTTGCCCGATGTACCGCCTGAAAATATTGTTGCCATGTACAATGCAATTGATGAGTTTAACAATAAAAATCAAAAATAATGAAACGATTTGGACAGCTAATCGGTGTAAAACCGGAACGGTTTGAGGAGTACAAACAATACCATGCGGCAGTTTGGCCCGAGGTATTAGAGCAAATAAAGAAGTGCAATATTCAGAATTATTCCATTTTTCATAAAGACGGGCAATTGTTTGCCTACATGGAATATTCCGGCAATGATTTTGAAGCCGACATGCAAAAAATGGCTGCTGACCCGAAAACCCAGGAGTGGTGGGCCATTATGGAACCCATGCAGCAACCGGTTGAAAACAGAAAAGAAGGTGAGTGGTGGGCCAATATGGAAGAGGTTTTTCATTTGGATTGATTTTTTTCACTTTGGGTATATCATCCACCAACTCATTCAAGTAGGTGCAGATCTTGTTGCTGATGAATTTCTAGTTTGAAACATTATTTTATCGCATCATTTTTTTACAGACTAAAAAAGCAAGACTAAACTTCTATATTTAGGGTTTTGATTATAATTAAAAAATGGATAATAAAACTTTTCCCGTTATTCAATTAGCAGTAATATTTCTGGCAATGTTTTTAACCTTTGGTATTAATAATATTGCAATTGCGTCACAACCCAAACACACCGTAAAGGTTATCTTCGATACCGACCTCGACTCCGATGTGGACGACATAGGCGCACTTGCCATGCTTTATAATCTGCACCATGCCGGTGAGATTGAACTGCTTGGCGTAATTGTTACCAGCGATGATCCTTATGCTCCGGTTTGTGCGGCCGCATTAAATACCTTTTACGGGTTGCCTGAACTTCCGGTGGGATTTCTGAAAAATCAGACTGAACTGAAGCATCACTCGCGCTATACAAAACAAATTGCAGAGGAGTTTCCATCGGGAATAAAAACCTGGGAAGATGCAGAAGATGCCGGGCAACTTTACAGAAAATTGCTGGCCGGAAATCCGGACGAATCTGTAAGTATTGTGACTGTTGGCCATTTGAGCAGTTTGCAGGAATTGTTGCAATCTGAACCAGATGTTCATTCAGAATTAAACGGCAAACAATTGGTTGGTAAAAAGGTTAAAAAGTGGGTTTGCATGGGAGGCCAATATCCGCAGGGAAAAGAGGCCAACTTTTACCGGCCCGATCCCGCATCCACTGTATATTGTGTAAGCAACTGGGAAAAGGAGGTGATTTTTTGCGGTTGGGAAATTGGAAATCCTGTTATTACCGGAGCAAACTGGTTGAAAGAAAAACTGGACTCCAATCATCCGGTTTACCGGGGATATGAATTGTACAACGGTTTTGCAGGCCGCCAAAGCTGGGACCAGATTGCTGTTTTACAGCTTTTCAGTCAGGGCAAAGATTTATTCTCAACGATAAAAGGAAATTGCATTGTAGCCCCCGATGGCAGCAATACCTGGGAGAATACTGAAAATGGCCGACACCAGTATGTTGTTTTCAAGCAGGGAATTGCGCCAGAAACAGTAAGCAAGTATATTGACAAGTTGATGGCAGGAGAAATGGAAATTCTAAAAAATTAAGCTGCCAAGCAGGAAATGACAATTGACAAAAAACAAATCACAATCAATTTCCAAATACCAATTCATTAAATTCCAATTTGTTTCATCTTGTTGATGATTTTACTTTTTAGAATTTGGAATTTATTTGGTTTTTGATGATTGATATTTGAATATTTTGCCAAAAAAATACACGAATATTATTGTTAAAACAATATAAAAAGATTTCACGCCACAATTTCCACCCGGTTTCCGTCAGGATCGAGAACTACACTTTCGTAATACCCATCGCCTGTGGTACGGGGCTCGCCTACCACCTGAAAACCGTCGTTTCTGATTGTTTCTGTTAACCGGTCAACTTCGGTTTTACTGCCCACTTTAATGGCAAAATGTGCCAGCCCGGTGTAAAGTTTTGCCGGGTCATTTTTCGATTTGGCTATGTTTGGCATTTCCATAATTTCGAGCCGGCAATCGTCATCAAAAAGCAAAAAGTAGGAGCGGAATTCTTTGGAATGGTTGTAATAAATTTCTGTGGAAGAAGCATCGAAATAATGCATGTAGAAATTCCGCAACCCTTCAAGATTGTAGGTCCATATGGCAAGATGTTCTATTCTCATTTTTAATTCCGCTTAAACGTCAAATTTACGATAAAAAACGAATTTAAGTTGCTCCAATTTCGAACCACTCCCTGAAAAATTCTTCCAAATACTTTTCCATGAAACTGTGCCTGTTTTCGGCCAATTTTCCTGCAGTTTTTGTATTTAACCTATCTTTCAGCAACAATAATTTTTCATAAAAATGATTGATGGTAGGCCCATTATTCTTTTTGTACGCTTCAAAATCAGCATGTTTTACGGGTTTAATTTCCGGATCGAAAATCAATCTTCCCTTGCTTCCTCCGTAGGCAAACGTGCGTGCAATGCCAATGGCGCCAATGGCATCGAGCCGGTCGGCATCCTGAACAATTTGTGCTTCCAGTGAAGAAGGTATCGTTTCAACCCCTGCCCCTTTATACGAAACCTGACTGATAATTTCCGTTAGCAGGAAAATGGTTTCTTTGGGAAGTTTCAGGGCTTCCAACCATTTTTTAGTTCTGGAAAAATTCCCGTCACTACTTAGTTTCCAGTCATCAAGATCGTGAAGCAGCGCAGCCATTTCAATCAAAAAAGGGTCACCACCTTCCAATTTCGAAATTTTCAGTGCCAAATTCCGTACCCGGTAAATGTGCCACCAGTCGTGCCCGGATCCGTCATTTTCCATTGCCTGGCGTACATATTTTTCTGTTTCAGAAATTATTCTTTTGGGTTCTTTCTTTTTTTCCATTAAACGAATTTAGCCAAATTGCCGGTATATTTCCATTTATATGAGATGTTAAAAATAATTTAAACAGAATATAAAAAGTATTTATCCGGCGTTTATTGCTAATTTTGCAGGCTAAACATTTGCAAGTAAATTGTTGTTAATGAATTGGAAATTAATACGAGAACAACAGAATGACAAATAAAACAAAATATACTATCCCTGCCGTACTTCAGGAATCTGTAAAAAGTTTTGCTGACAAAACATCGCTTGTTTATGTAGGAGAAGAAAACTATACTTACAGGCAACTTGGGGATGATGTGCTAAAGATTGCAGGATTGTTAAAAAAACTTGGAATCAAAAAAGGAGACAAGGTCGCTCTTTTAAGCACCAATATGCCGAATTGGGGCAAGGCTTTTTTTGCCATTTCATGGGTGGGCGCAACGGTAGTACCCATCTTGCCCGATTTTCACACCAACGAAGTGAAAGCAATACTTAAACACTCGGAAGCAAAAGTTATGTTCGTTTCGGAGGGACTATTCGCCAATCTTGATGATGAAATCACCGGGATGTTAATTCACCTTGTTTTAGTTGAAAATTTTGCTGTTATTCCCAAAGATACTTCTGCCAATAAATTGCTGAATCTGAAAAGTTCACTGTCGGATTCCCACGTTCAAACTGTTCCTGAAAAAGTTAACGAAGAAGATCTTGCATCAATAATTTACACTTCAGGAACCACAGGCAATTCAAAAGGGGTAATGTTAACGCATAAAAACCTGATGTGGACAGCCGAAAAAAGTTATACATTACAGGATATCAGCACTGAAGACCGGTTCATTTCAGTATTGCCGCTATCGCACACATTTGAAAATACACTTGGGTTTTTATTCCCCGTTATGTTTGGCGCATCGGTACATTATCTGCGGAAACCCCCGGTTGCATCGGTTTTACTGCCTGCACTGCAAAAAGTGAAACCCACCATCATGCTGGTCGTTCCTTTAATCATTGAAAAAGTTTTCAAGAGTAAAATTTTACCCAAATTCCAGAAAAGTCCGGTAACCCGGTTTTTATACTCACTTCCGCCCATACGGAAAGTTTTACACCGTGTGGCAGCAAAAAAGCTCTACGAAACATTTGGCGGTAAATTACGGTTTTTTGGAATTGGTGGCGCCAAACTCGATCCTACTGTGGAACGGTTTTTATATGAAGGAAAATTCCCTTATGCCATTGGTTACGGACTGACCGAAACATCGCCTTTGCTGGCCGGTGCGGTGGGTAAAAACGTTCGCATTGGCTCCACCGGAATTGCTATGGAAGGCGTTCAACTTCGGCTTGGCGATGCCGATTTGGCTACCGGAGAAGGAGAAATTCAGGCCAAAGGGCCCAATTTGATGAAAGGCTATTACAAAGCACCTGAAATTACAAAAGAAGTATTTACAGATGACGGATGGTTTAAAACCGGCGATAAAGGCTGGTACGACAAGGACAATTTCCTCTACATAAAAGGCCGCATAAAAAATATGATTGTGGGTGCCAGCGGCGAAAACATTTATCCTGAAGAAATTGAATCGGTTATAAACAAAATGAGATTTGTTTTGGAATCGCTCGTTGTGGAGAAAAAAGGGAAACTTGTGGCCATGGTACACCTGAACATGGAAGAGGTTGAACAGCAATTCAAACATCTGAAAGAGGAAGCTCAACAATACATCCAGGAAAAATCAGATGAAATTTTAAAAGAAATTCATAAAAAGGTTAATACCCAGTTAAATAAATTCAGCCGGATTCAGCAGGTAGTTTTACATCCTAAACCATTTGAAAAAACGCCCACGAAAAAGATTAAGCGGTTTTTGTACTGGAAGGAATAACAGTTTTTGCCTCAACCTATGATTCTATTTCAGGCAATTAATATTTATTCCTTACCAGATAAACTTTCTTTCAGACAACACAAAATGCCCTAAATTTGTTAATTTTGTGGCCTTAAAATCATTTGGATGGTTACCGAATCAAGATACAATGCCCGCGGGGTTTCAGCATCAAAAGAAGATGTACACAGCGCCATAAAAAACATCGGCAAAGGATTGTTTCCCAAAGCCTTTTGCAAAATTGTGCCCGATATTTTGGGTGGCGATCCGGCGTGGTGCAACATTATGCATGCCGACGGTGCCGGCACCAAATCATCGCTGGCCTACATGTACTGGAAAGAAACCGGCGACCTTTCGGTGTGGAAAGGTATTGCACAGGATGCACTCATAATGAACATTGACGACCTGCTTTGCGTGGGCGCCACCGACAACATTCTCGTTTCATCAACCATTGGCCGCAACAAAAACAAAATTCCGGGCGAAGTGATTGCAGCCATCATCAACGGTACTGAAGAGACATTACAAAACCTGCGTGATTTGGGAATCAGTGCATGGTCAACCGGCGGAGAAACAGCCGATGTAGGCGATTTGGTCCGCACTATTATTGTGGATTCAACCGTAGTTTGCCGCATGAAACGCGACGATGTCATTTCTGCCGGAAACATTGCTACCGGTGATGTCATTGTGGGACTCTCTTCATCGGGACAGGCAACTTACGAACAGCATTGCAACGGTGGCATGGGCAGCAACGGGCTCACTTCAGCCCGGCACGATGTTTTTGCCAAATATCTGGCTGAAAAATATCCCGAAAGTTTCGACCCGGAAGTGCCTTTAGATTTGGTTTATTCGGGGAAATACAAATTAACTGACGAAATTGAAGGCCTCAGCATAAATGCCGGTCAACTTGTTTTGTCGCCAACAAGAACCTATGCACCGGTTATTAAAAAAGTACTGGAAAAGTACAGAAAAGATATTTCGGGAATGATTCACTGCTCGGGCGGAGCACAAACTAAAGTACTTCATTTTGTGGAAAATGTGCATGTAATAAAAGACAATATGTTCCCCGTTCCGACGCTGTTTGAAATTATTCAGGAACAGTCGGGAACAAACTGGCAGGAAATGTACAAGGTGTTTAACATGGGACACCGGTTCGAGATTTACACCAATCCGGCAGTGGCACAGGAAATTATTACCATTTCCAAATCGTTCAACATCGATGCACAAATTGTTGGGAAGGTTGAACCTTTTGATGGAAAAAAACTAACGATAGAAGCACAAAAAGGAATATTTGAATATTAAATTTCAACATCATTCTAACAGAAAACAATGAATAACATTATTTCATCAAATATTGAAAAAATCAGGCAATTTTTTGAAATGCATAAAATCGAAAGAGCTTTTATTTTCGGTTCTGCCGTAACCGAAGATTTTAATGAAAAGAGCGATTTGGATTTCCTGGTGCGGTTTCAGCCTGATTTAGAACCGTTGGAAAAAGGTGAATTGTGGTGGAATTTGCACGATAAGCTTCGGGATTTTTTTAACCGCGAAATTGATATCGTAACAGAAAATTCCTTAAAAAATCCTTATTTTATTAAGGAGTTGGAAGAAACAAAAGAACTGATTTATGAAAAACAAAACTAAAAAGCTTCTTTTCGATATACACATTTTGGAAGAAAAATAAAAGATTGTAATTCAGAAAACAATGGCAGAATACGCATTATTAGAAAAATACGAATCCATCAGGCACCGGTTTGAAGAGGTGCAACAGCAAATTACCGATCCGGCAATTATTGCCGACATGAAGCGCTATGTAAGGCTGAACCAGGAATATAAAAGCCTGGAGAAATTGCTTGGCGTTTTCAAAGAGTACAAAAGTATGGTGGATACCATCTATTCGGGAAAAGAGATTCTGGCGGAGGAGAGCGACAATGAATTGCGCGAAATGGCTCACGAGGAGATTGAAATGGCAGAAGAAAAAATTCCGGAGATGGAAAAGAAAATCAAAATGTTACTGGTTCCTGCCGACCCGGAAGACAGCAAAAATGCCATTCTGGAAATCAGAGCTGGTACCGGCGGCGACGAAGCCAGTATTTTTGCCGGCGACCTGTTCCGCATGTACTCCAAATTCTGCGAGAAAAAAGGCTGGCGTATGGAAGTGACCAACGTAAACGAAGGCACTGCCGGTGGTTACAAGGAAATTGTGGCCAATGTTACCGGCGAAGGTGTTTACGGAATTCTGAAATACGAATCTGGCGTTCACCGGGTTCAACGGGTGCCGCAAACCGAAACCCAGGGACGAGTGCACACTTCGGCAGCCACCGTGGCTGTTTTGCCCGAGGCTGAAGAGTTCGATGTGGAACTAAAGGAATCCGATATTAAAAAAGACACCTACTGTTCTTCGGGACCTGGCGGACAGTCAGTAAACACTACTTACTCAGCCATTCGATTAACACATATTCCCACAGGAATTGTTGTAACCTGCCAGGATGAAAAATCGCAATTGAAAAACCTGGCCAAGGCGATGAACGAACTGCGTACTCGAATTTACAACATGGAGTACCAAAAGTACATCGACGAAATTTCATCGAAACGGAAAACCATGGTTTCCACCGGCGACCGTTCAGCAAAAATACGCACCTACAACTGGCCGCAGGGACGCGTTACCGATCACCGGATTAACCTGACCATGTACAACCTGCAGGCCATCATCAATGGTGAAATCGACGAAATCATTGAAAAACTGATGATTGAGGAAAATGCCCAGAAGTTGAAGGAAGCTGAAATTTAAATAATTTGTTGCAGGTTGCAGGTTACATGTTGCCTGTTCCACCTGAAACCTGTAACATGAAACCTGTAACTGAAAAAACAATGAATCAGCAACAACTCTTCCAGCAAATTCAGAAAAAGCGCAGTTTCCTCTGCGTTGGCCTCGACACCGATATTTTGAAAATTCCGAAACACTTGTTGGATACTTCCGATCCGGTGTTTTCATTCAACAAGGAAATTATTGATGCAACCGCTGAATTTACAATAGCTTACAAACCCAACCTGGCTTTTTACGAAAGTCTGGGGTGGCAAGGTTGGCAGAGCCTCGAAAAAACAGTTCATTACGTTCGCGAAAATCACCCGGAAATTTTCCTGATTGCCGATGCCAAACGGGGCGACATTGGAAATACCTCAAATTTATATGCCCGTGCCTTTTTCGAAAAACTCGATTTTGATGCCGTTACCGTGGCGCCATACATGGGCGAAGATTCAGTAAAACCATTTATGACTTATCCCGAAAAGTGGGTTATTTTGCTGGCACTCACTTCCAACAAAGGCGCTGCCGATTTTCAGTATTTGAAAAATGAAGAAACAGGCGACCAGCTTTTTGAATTAGTTTTAAAAACTTCACAAAACTGGGGGACCACCGAAAATATGATGTATGTGGTTGGCGCCACCAAAGCCGAAAAATTAAAAGAAATCAGGCAAATTGTACCCGACCATTTTTTGCTGGTGCCCGGTGTGGGTGCACAGGGAGGCAGTTTGCAGGAAGTGGCACAAAACGGCATGAACAGCCAGTGTGGCCTGCTGGTAAACTCTTCACGTGGAATCATATACGCCTCAACCGGCATTGATTTTGCAAAAAATGCAGGCGAAACAGCAAGAGCCGTGCAACAGGAAATGGAAGTTTTACTGAAAGAAAAAAAGCTCATTTAAAAATAATTTTACAAAAACTCGAGGTTGAATAACAAATTAGTTTGGACGATTTTGGAACAACATACATTGCTATGACTGATAAAGATTTTATGACTCGTGCCATTCAACTAGCTGAGTATGGAATGGGAAATGGCTCAGGCGGACCATTTGGTGCAGTGGTGGTAAAAGACGGTAAAATTATAGGCGAGGGATTCAACAATGTCATTTCAAAAAACGACCCCACTGCCCATGCGGAGATTCTTGCTATAAGAGAAGCCTGCAAAAATCTGGACAGTTTTCAGTTGGACGATTGTACCATTTATACTTCGTGTGAGCCTTGCCCCATGTGCCTGGGAGCCATTTACTGGGCCAGGTTGAAAAAAGTATTTTTTGCCTGCACCCAGGAAGATGCTGCAGATATTGCCTTCGATGACCAGCACATTTATGAAGAACTGGAGAAAAAAACTGACGACCGAACTATTAAATTCGAAAATTTGTTGCGAAATGAAGCGCTGCCACTTTTCAAGAAGTGGAAAAACAAACCGGATAAAACACCCTATTAAGTTGCTGAATAAAATGATTCGCAAATAGACGCTCCACAAATCACTAACTTCAGAAAAAATTAATTTTGTACTC
>NZ_JAWLCI010000047.1:0-42419 GCF_041687215.1 Mariniphaga sp. | reverse complement strand
AGTCGTAAAATCCAACAGGTGGAAAGGATTTTGGAATGAATTTTCTGAAAGGTATTATACAAAATTAACTGCGTAATATGAGAACTGCACCCAAAAAAACAAATAAAACCTTTGTATCCTCACGCTTCCACTCCCAGTTCCAAATGCGTCATCTCTTCCGTCACATCAAAATCATATTCCGGGTATTCGTACATGGGCATGCGTGGTTCGGTTTCACCCAACGAGTAGCCGAAAACACCTTCGTATTCATCGCGGTTTTCGCCCATATCTTCCAGTTGCCGCAGATATTCGGTTATTGATTTCGATTCAATTACAATCACTTTTCCCATTTGGTCAATAATCGGACTATGGTTTCTTGTACGGTCGTGGTCAAATTCTAATATTCTCCTTCCGTAGCGTGTTATTCCTATTGTTCTGAAAGTAAGGCTTTTCCCAACTCCTGGCAGGTTGAGGATGTTACGGTCGGTAGCCAGAAACGGCAAATCGTTCTTTTTACGAATTGCTTCCACACGGTCAACAATGTGCTCTGCATCAAGCATCAGCTTCTGCACTTCGCCCATTTCTTCCTCAGGCAATCGCCCCAGGTATTTTTCTTCCAGTTCTTCCTGCACTGCACGGGCATTGGGCGTAAAGTTGGAGCTGTTTTCCCTGAACCCTTTTACGGTGAACGTGTAGTAGGTGAGAATTCCAATGTCGTTTAATATTTTGCGCAGTTTTGCCGTGTGGCCGCGACGTGAGGCAGGTGCAGTAAATACAAGCTGGTTAACCACTGACCAACCCGCATTTAGTAATAATTGAACGGCATTTTGTGTTTCGGGCGTGATTTCCATGGGCGATTCAAAGTGGGTTTGAATCACAAATTGGCTTACCCCTATTTTTGAAGCGTTTTCTTTAAATTCAGCCAAAATATCTGCAAGTTCCTGGGTTATTCGCATGGGCAAATAGGCTGGCAGACGTGTACCAATGCGGATTCTTACTATTTCGGCATATTTTTCGTGCTGAGGTCTTTTTTTGTTTTCTTCCCTTTTTTGAAGGGCCATTTTGTAAATTTCATCCAGAATGTTTTTCAGGCTTTTGTCTGAACTCATGAGTGCATCGCCTCCTGTAAGCAAAATATCACGCAATTGCGCATCGTTTTTGAAATAAGTTAACAACTTGGGCAGCCGCTCGTTCCACGATTCTTCTGGTTTCAGCTTCTGAAGGTTGAAATTATACCGTCCGCTCTGGAAGTCGTACATACGCTGGCAACTGGCACACAGTCCACCACAAGCACGGCCAACCGTGTCGGGAATGAAAATGGCAACCTCGGGGTAACGGCGGTGGATGTTGTGCGAGGGTAGTATCCATCCGGCAGCATTTGGTTTTCCTGGTTGAACCTTGTCTTCTTTTTCCCAGGCCTGAATTTCGCCAAATTCTTCAACCAACTGCTTGCTGTAAACAATGTAACAGCGAATGGCCAAATCGCCGCCCACCGCAAAACCGGGTGTTTGCACATTCAGCAACGACAAATAGTATGGATTCACAAAAAACGGGATGCCTTTTTCTTCGGCATCATATAAAATGTCCATGGTATCGGGGTCGAGCGAGTAATCCAGCAACTCATTAAGCATTTCGGGCGAACGCACCGCAAAATTCAGGTGAAAAAGGCTTTCTTGCCACCATTCGTTCATTTTTTGCACTTTTTCGTCCTGCGTCATATCTTCTTTAAAAGAAAACCGGTTGCTTTTTATTTCACCGGTGTCAATTTTTTCAATTAAAATCCGGATAATTCGGTCGCGGTTTTCTGCGCGCAATTCGGCAATTTTGGGATCAATCCCTGCAGGGTAGCGGTCCATCCATTCTTCAATCAGTTCCCTCGATGGAATTTCCGGTTTTAATTTTCCGTTCAGTTGCCTGAAAAGTTGCAGCATGTCGAGGAAAAAATCAGGCTTGGCCCCTCCAATTCCCCGGTTGGTGGCCAGCCACATCATTTTTATGGGATTGGTTACGGCCATTTCGCCGTGAATATTTTGGTCTGGATAAGCGTCGCCGGCGTGTTTAATGTAATCGAGCAGCCGGATGGCTGCAAAATCTTCCCAGTTCAACTGCTGAAATAACTCGTGGCTGTGCTCTTTTTTCAGGTAAAAAGCTTCTGCAGCCGGATTTTTTTTCAACCTGGGCAGAATCCATTCTTTTATGGCTTCCATGGCTTCTGTTTCAGTAGTGGATTTGCGAAGAATCCGCTCCAAAACCGGATTTTCCTCCAGGATGGTCAGCAAAATTCTGCGTGCATGAACGTTAATTGCGATTTTGTCAAGGCGTATATTTTTCATAATAATTATTTTTGATAACTATAGTTTTTCCCTTAAAATACGGAAAAATGACGAAACGGGCAATGATAATCAGGTTTAGAGCGGGTTTTTTATAAACTTTTAACAGCAATTTGGTATGTGAAATTATACACAGTTAATGTAAAATGGCCAGTTAAAATCTGTCAGGGTAAATCAAATCAATTATCTTTGCGCTGATTTTTAGCGATTTGAATTGATTATGACGCATAAAGCAGGTTTTGTAAATATTTTGGGAAATCCCAACGTGGGAAAATCCACAGTAATGAATGCCCTGGTGGGCGAAAAGTTGTCGATTATTACGGAGAAAATGCAGACAACCCGTCACCGCATAAAAGGGATTGTAAACGGCGAAGATTTTCAGATTGTTTATTCTGATACACCAGGAATTTTGAAGCCGGGGTACAAATTGCAGGAGAAGATGATGAACTTTGTGGAAACAGCCCTCCTCGATGCCGATGTGATTTTGTTTGTAACAGATGTGGTGGAAAAACCAGGAAAAAATCCCGATTACATCGACCGTATTCGCAAATCGAACATGCCGGTGATTGTACTCATCAATAAAATCGATTTATCGAACCAGGAAGCAGTAACCCGGCTGTTCGACTACTGGAGCGAGGTGTTCCCCGGCGCCAATATCTATCCTGTTTCTGCCAAAGAAAAATTTAACATCGAACCGGTTTTCGATCGCATTTTGGAACTTCTGCCTGAAGCACCTCCGTTTTTTGATAAGGAAGCACTGACCGATCGCAACGAGCGGTTTTTTATGCAGGAAATCATTCGTGAAAAAATATTACTGAATTACCAAAAGGAAGTGCCCTATTCGGTTGAAGTTGAAGTTGAAGATTTCAAAACCAAAGGTGGTTTAATAGAAGTAAGAGCTGTGATTTATGTGGCTCGCGAAACACAAAAGGGAATCATTATTGGTAAAGCCGGTAAAATGTTGAAAAAAGTGGGAAGCGAAGCCCGCAAGGATGCCGAGGAATTTTTTGGGAGGAAGATTTTTCTGGAGCTTTACGTGAAAGTTGCCAAAGACTGGCGCGAAAAAGAAAAGCAGTTGAAAAATTTCGGGTACGAAGGGAATTAAAAGAAAAAAATGAGCAGAATATTAGCCATAGTAGGCCGTCCCAACGTGGGCAAATCAACATTGTTTAACCGGCTCACCGAATCGCGGGAAGCCATTGTGGACGAAGTGTCGGGCGTTACCCGCGACCGAAATTACGGAAAAGCGGAATGGAACGGGAAAGTGTTTTCGGTAATTGATACCGGCGGTTATGTAGTGAATTCCGACGATGTGTTTGAATCCGAAATCAACAAACAGGTGCATCTAGCCATCGACGAAGCCGATGTGATTTTATTTTTAGTAGATGTGGAGTTGGGAATTACAGACCTCGACGACGCCGTTGCGGCAATACTTCGGAAAAGCAGGAAAAAAATTGTAGTTGCCGTAAATAAGGTGGACAACAACCAACGCATATTGGATGCCCAGGAGTTTTACGGCCTCGGACTTGGCGAAATTTTTTGCATCTCATCCATGACCGGAAGCGGAACCGGTGATTTGCTCGATCAGGTAATAAAAAGTTTTGGCGAAACAGGCGATAACGACGAAGAACACGAACTGCCTTACCTTTCGGTAGTTGGCCGCCCCAATGTTGGCAAGTCATCTTTTATAAACACCCTGCTGGGCGAAGAACGTTACATTGTTACCGATGTGGCCGGCACAACGCGCGATTCCATTCATACCCGCTACAACAAGTTCGGACACGATTTTATAATTATCGACACCGCCGGTTTACGCAAAAAGGGAAAAGTGCACGACGATATCGAGTTTTATTCGGTGTTGCGCTCGGTGCGTACCATCGAAAGTTCCGATGTGTGTTTGCTGCTTATTGATGCCACCCGGGGTTTGGAAGCACAGGACATGAATATTTTCAACCTGATTGTACGCAATAAAAAGGGTGTGGTTATTTTAGTAAACAAATGGGATTTAATTGAAAAAGATGGTCATTCCACCCGAAAAGTGGAGGAAGAAATCAAACAGCGGATTGCACCGTTTACCGATGTACCCATATTATTCATTTCAGCAATTACCAAACAGCGGGTTTACAAAGCGCTGGATATTGCCATGCAGGTGTTTAAAAACCGGAAAAACCGTATTAAAACTTCAAAACTGAATGAAGTGTTGCTGGAAGCAGTGGAAGCCTACCCACCACCTTCGGTAAAAGGGAAATTCATCAAAATAAAATACGTTACCCAATTGCCTTCGCCCACGCCGGCGTTTGCGCTGTTTGCCAATTTGCCGCAATACATTAAGGAACCATATAGGCGTTACATCGAAAACAAAATCAGGGAAAATTTCAATTTTACGGGAGTGCCCATTCAGGTGTATTTCAGACAGAAGTGAAACTGATTTCTATAATTCCCTTTCCAGTTCTTCCAGCGAGGCGCCTTTGGTTTCGGGTACAAAAAACCGTACCCAAACAAGTTGTAGCACCATCATTCCACAAAATAATCCAAAAATGAATTGTGGCTTCCAGGCTTCGGCCATCAGGGGAAAAGCCAGCGTGAGCGCTGCGGCAAAAAACCAGTGGGTGAAACTGCCGAGTGACTGTCCGAATGCCCGCTGCCGGTTGGGAAAAATTTCGCTGGTGAAAACCCAGATTACAGCTCCCTGGCCAACAGCATGTGCGGCAATAAATGCAAAAATGCACACCGGCACAATGCCCGGATTTCCGGAGGCAAAAGCCCACGAAGTGAGTCCCAGTGAAGCGATGTACCCAAAGGAGCCAATATAGAGCAGCATCCGGCGGCCCAACCGGTCGATAAGCCACAAACCTACAAAAGTGAAAACCAGATTTGTTATACCGATGCCCACCGACTGCAAAAGCGCTGCCTGCGATTCCAGCCCGGTCATCTCAAAAATCCGCGGAGCAAAATAGAGCACGGCGTTAATACCCGAAAGCTGATTGAAAAATGCAATGAAAATAGCCAGGAAAGCCGGTTTTATTAATTTTCGGGAGAAGAACTTTTTATTCTCGTTTTTTTGATTTCCGGAATTTTCGATTTCCTTCACCAGCGAATTCAGTTCCTCATTTGAAAACCCGGGATTTACCCTTTTCAAAACGGCTAACCCGGCCTCCCGGTTTTTGTTGTGCACAATCAGCCACCGCGGACTTTCAGGGAGTCCGAAACAAAAAGTGGTAAACAGCAATGCAGGAACCGCTTCCACGCCCAGCATCCAGCGCCAGGCGCTTTCGCCTATTCCGCCCAGCAACGAATTTGACAGATAAGCCACCAGAATACCAAAAACAATGTTGAACTGGAACATGCCGGTTAAGCGACCACGCATGGCCGGCGGTGCAATTTCGGAAATAAACATGGGCGCCGCCACCGTGGAAATACCCACACCCACACCGCCGATAAACCGGAAAAACATGAAGGAATAAACTCCGGGCGCCAAAGCAGAACCAAAGGCCGAAGTCAGATAAAATATGCCAATCCACAGCAGCGTTTTTTTTCGACCAAAAGCCTGTGCCGGCCAGCCGCCTGTTAACGCACCCAGCACCGTGCCCCACAGCGCCATGCTGATGGCCAGTCCGTGCAATGAACTGTTCAGTTCCCACAATGTTTGAATTTTTTGTTCGGCGCCGGAAATCACCACGGTATCGAATCCAAAAAGGAAGCCCGCCAGAGAGGCCACCACTGCGCTTTTGTATAAAAAGTTTCTGCCGTTCATCTGATATTTGTTCGGTTTTGCAGTAAAAGTGCAATTATTTTATCAAATGTGGAATTTGAGGCGTGGTAAATTTATTTTGTGGAAGCCATTATATCTGTCATTATTGAGGCGTCGCCCCATGTAAAACGATTTTTATTTTGCTCCGTGGTTTTTTAATATTTCTACAATTTCTTCATCCTCGGCTTCTGTTGCAGTAGAAAGTGGAGTTTTTCCTTCTTCGGCAATCGCATTGACATTGGTTCCTTTTTCTGCCAGAAATCCCATCATGCCGTCCTTCATGTTTACATCATCATTTGCCGCAATTAGTTCCTTTTAGCATTTAAATCATTATCTCTAACCTTACTCAGCAGGTCTTGTGCCTGAAAGAACTGGAAGGAAATTGTAAACAGCCCAACAGTAATGTAAAGAGCATTGCAGTATATTTGTTTGTAATTGATTTTTTCATGATAATTATTTTTGGTTAATGATGAATAACTACTTTTAAAGTTCCTGACAAGGAATTGTTGGAATGCATTTTAACAATGTATATTCCATTCGGTATTGGGGCTGCATCAAATGAAATATGTGACTTTCCTGTTTCTTTATACCCATAATAAAGTGTTTTAACTTCACGGCCGGTAATATCAAAAAGTTGAATTTTAATTTCGGCGCCTTCTTTCAGTTCGTAGAAAATAGTTCCGCTGGAGTTCACGGGATTTGGGAAGCAGAATAAACCGGAATATTTACTTTGTTTCGAAGTTTGAAGACTGGTTGTTGCATCTTCAATTGTAAATGTACCTGATTTGGACATGGCTGCGGCATCATCGCTGGTTATCAAAGCATCCCAAAATCCTAAAGAATGTTGATTTTCAGCAACATTAAATGTAAAAATATATTCTTCGCTTTCTTCCCCAGGAGACAGGGTACCAACAGAAAATTCACTTGTTTGAATACAGTTCAGGGCATCATTAGTCTCCATTTTCAATCGAATGTTGTTTGCCTCACTGGCGCCCACATTCTCCAGTTTTAACCGAACAGTCCCTGTCTCTCCCAATTTTAGACTGTATTTATCCTGTTTAATTTGGCTGGCCACTATTACGCCCGGAACTTCCATATTCCCAGTAACATCTTCCAGCATATTTTCAATGTGCGATGTGAGCAGATGGTTTACCTGTTTTGTTTTGTCAATCTGTTCAAGAATTGTGTTTGTTAATTGGTTTGCAGTGTCGAGCATAGAAATGGTTACCAGAAGGTAAGTGTTAAACCATTCCTGCAAATTTTTTGCTTTATAGGATATTAATGAATCGTAGTGCTCTTCAAATGTTGGAATGATTTGGCTCGCTTCTGATGCAACTGCACGAAGTGGAGCATAGCTTTGTGAAATTGTATTGGAATAATTTTTTTTAGCCTCATTAAGGTTGAGTAACTCGCTGGCTGCTTCCACGTTTGAGCCCGATTCAATATTTTGCTGAACCAAATACAGGATGGAGTCGAAAGAAGTTTCATTTTCCTGCAACGATTTTTTTATGTTGCTGATGGTTGCAGAAGTATATTTGCTTTTACTGAATACCTGGTTTTGTGTTGTAATGGTTCCTTTTTTTACTGCCGATGAAAAATAAATATCATCCACTTCATCATTCATATTTGCTGGTAAAATAAAAAACTGTGAAGTTGATAATCCCAAAGCAGTTATCACTTCAACATAAGCCGAAAGCCGAATATAGGAAGTAAATTGCGCAACATTATTTACAATTCCTGTAGGGTCAATGGCTGCAACAACTTCAAGAATCCTGGCGGTTGTCATAAACAGGTTAGCCGTTTCCCGCAGGCCGGAAGCCCATTCAATAATATTTTCCACATTATTTTCTTCGTCGGCAACAAACTCTATTTCATTAATACAGGCATTTGCAAAGATTCCACTGTAATTGTTGGTTTCTGAATAATCAAACGCTTTGGTAATTACCGGGGCTGTTAACAAATTGATATAAACTTCCTGAATAAACGGTCCTTTAAGTTTTTTGAAAACTTTGAGTGTTATTTCATCCCAGGCCACCGAGCTAAAGGACTGAAAATTCATTGATGAATAATTATTCTTTAATTCACGCCACCCATCCATTAAAATAATATCGGCAGGATGACTCAATTTTGCTCCGATTAGTTCTACTGATTCTGTAACAGATGCAAGTATTTCCTGTTTGATAAGTTCCTTGATTAAGATATCCAGTAATTCCATAAGAATTTTCCGGGCAGCCGTTGAGCCTCCCTCTGCAAAAGAAGAAATCAATTCTGCTGCGGCCTTAATCAATTCAATCAGGGTCATTGACCAATCGTTGGAGTAAAAAATGAACCCAATCAGATCGCCAAAATCATAAAACATCTCATTAGAAACATTCATCCCCTGCTCAAATAAATCCTTGACCAACATTTCAGTCAGTAATAAACGGGCCAATACTTCTGTTTTTTGAGCATCGTAATCTGTTGCCCAGTTTTTTAATAAGGTTTCAACATTCGCTTCAACCTGCTTGTAAGTAAAATATTCACCAGTGAAGATGGAGTTTGACGCTTCCATTTGGTTTAATTCTTCAATTAGCTGAAATTTATATTTGTACAGCGAGTCCGGCAAATGCGAAAGCCGTGTGTTTTTACCCGGACCTATTTCAAATTCCTCCTGCACCGATAACTGAAGCTCGTTTTGGCTGTGCGGCACCTTTTTGGAAAATTTGAGTTCATAAAAACCGGGTGTTAAATTATTGAATGAAACCAAACCGTCAGCATCTGTGGTAAGCGTGTTTGTAATTGGTTGATTGTTTTGAAAAAGCCTGACTTCAACCCCTTGAAGTCGTTCATCTTTATTTATTGCAAGGTTTTTTAAATCTGCAATAATATCGTTAATCTGAACAGTAATACTTGCATTTGTTCCGCTGGAAACCCCCGTTCCTGAGAATTGAATATTGAAAACAGGAAAAGCCGGGTCGTTTGTTATCAACTGCAAAATGTCGGAGTAATTTTGTTCATCCTGTGGAGTAAACCTTACACTTATCTTTGCTGAATCACCAACCGGGATAAATAATCTCTGGCTTTTATTGGTTATTTTAAAAGCTGATGTTGGGTCAAATTTTATGTTGTCGATTGCCAAAGGAGCAACACCTTTGTTTTTTAAAATGATGTTGTATTCGCTGTAACTTTCAATCCAAACATCTTGAAAATCATAGTAATTGGTTGAAACTTCCATGTTGGATGCGCCCGGATAATACCTGTAATAAATAAGGCAATTTTCTTTTTCTTCTGCTAATTCCGGTATTCTGCCATAAACCGCAATGTGCGGATAGTTATTGATGTCATGGTCAAAAGACAATAACTTAGCTGTAACCAGAGTATCAATAAGTTGTTCTGTCCATTGATTGTTATTTCTAATGCTGTAAATAAGGTTATCTTCACGGATTGTTACCAATCGGGGATTAGAATTGATGATATTAATGTAGGATTTCTCCCACCTGTTTTTGACGTAAAAGAGCTCTTCTTTTTCCCATTCATCCCAATTAAAAAAGGAATAATAGAAACCTGTTTTAAAATTATTCCCCTCGTTAAATGATTCAAAAACAATGTGCAGATTATCTTCATCGTCCAGGTCGAAGCTGCTGTGATTTGTCTGATCCATCAAAATGTCGGGCTTGACAGGATATGTATATTTTTGAAAGTTTCCTGTTGTTAAATTACACTCAACAACAAACAGGCTGTCGTAAGCAATATACTGAATTACAGGAGTGTTGTTGCTTTTTAGTCTAAAATTCAGGTTGTCTCCGTTAATTGGAGCGCCTTTTACAACCGGGAATCCCTTAATATTCCAACCTGATGTACTTTTAGTTGCAATCTTTATGTTGTCATCAGAAAGTTTTTCATAAAAGGCAATAACAGGCTGGTTTTGCGAATTAATTTCGATACTGCACATCATATAATTAAAAGCAAAGGGCAAGGTGTTTTCAAAAACGGTTTCCTTCACCCATTCCCCGTTAGTTTTTGTCATGTATTGAAGGCCGGCGCCAAAACATTCTGTCAAATCATTGCATCCATCCTGGAAGCAAACATGAGGCGTGTTGTTTGAGTCAAATGCAATATCACACGAAATGCCGGAAACCCTGATACTGTCTATAACAGATATATCCCAAACATTACCGTTTTTGTATGCATATTTTAAATCAAAGAAGTCACTGTTGAAATATACAATGTGCGGATTATCGTAGTTGTCAATCACCAGCGTTCGGTAAATTCCATTTTCTATTCCGGTGCTGTCAACAATTTCCCGGTTCCAAACCTGAGCATACGAAACAGAGTAAAAGCTAAAAATCAGATGAATGATAAAAACGGATAATATACTTTGTGTTTTCATCTTGACTTATTTTTAATAAATTCTTTTCAACTCCTCCCCTTGGGGAGGCCGGGAGGGGCTCTTTTTTAAATTTTCACAAACTCTACTCTCCGGTTATTGGCTTTCCCTTCGGGTGTGCTGTTGCTATCGAGCGGCTGGCTTTCGCCCCAGCCTTTTGAAGTCATGCGGCCTGCGTCGATTCCCATTTTCGTGAGTGTGCTAACCACGGTAGCGGCGCGCTGTTCCGAAAGGGTTTGGTTAAGTGCATCGTCGCCGTCGCTGTCGGTGTGGCCTTCCACGCTGAATTTAATATCCGGATTTTCCTGCATCAGTTCAGCAATTTCGTTGATAACTCCCATGGATTCAGGCCGCAATGTGGCTTTGTTTACATCGAACCGGATGCCATTGGCAATGATTTTTCCATCCTGCAAAAATCTGTCGTACAGCTTTTGTCCGCCTTCGGCAATGCGGATGTTTTTAATGTAAAAATTCACCGGTTTCGTATTGATAATCTCAATGGTTAAACCGGTAGGATTGAAGCCGAGGTTGGGAATGTTCAACATGCGTTCATCATCGTAATAAACTTTTAGCGCACGCACATTAAACCCAATGGCAATATGGCGCCAGAATGGTTTGTCCTGGTTGTACCAGAGTTGTTTGCCCGGAATGATTTTTTCACTTTTCAAGCCGGAAATTCCCCCTGGGAAAAGACTGATTTTATTTAATGCAGATCCTCTTTGATTTTTCAAATCATATAAATGCACAAAATATTTGGCTGAATGTGGCTCCACATCGTAATACGCATCAAACTCAATGGTGAAAATATCCGGTAAATAGTCTTTCCTCGGTTCTTTCATAAACGGGACAATGCTGCTTGCACCATCCATAAACATGATGACCTTCTCTCCACCAAATTCGGCAATTTCCACATTTCCTTTGTTCAAATCCCACCGCGACGGAAATTCTCCGTTTTCCTCGTTTTCAAGGTTGTCTTCAAAAATAACCTTGTCGCCCGGCACGAAATCGTATTTTGCCCAGTTCAGTTGGGGGTCTGCAGCTGTTGGTTGCTGTGGTTGCTGTGCATTGGCAGGAATTTCATTTACCGGTTGTGCCTGCTTAGTTTCTTCTGCCTGGTTCTTGTCCTTTTTATTCTTTTTGCCAAACAGGCTGCCAATGCCTTCTTCCAGTTTGTCGAGGCCTTTGTCTATGGCCTGGTCGGTCTTTTTATTGGCCCTTTGATCGACCTTTTTTTCCACTTTTTTCTCCACATCCACTTTTACCTGCGATTTTGCTGGAATGCCGGGCAAAAGTAAAGCGCAAATCATTAAAATGATAATGCAAAAATTTTTCATAACGGTATGTTTTTTAATGTTTTATTGAAATTGTTGATTGCCTCGATGCGATTTCTGGCATGCAGTTTTTTGAATATTTTTTTCAGATGGTATTTCACGGTATTCACCGAAATCCCTGTTTCTTTGGAAATGGTTTGATTGGAATATCCTTTTTGTAAAAGTAAAATGATGTGCTCTTCCTCCACCGAAATCAAATTTTTTGTTTCCATCTTTTGTTCAGATTTCTGTATTCAATTTCGGGAAGAAACCAACAAAATGTACTACCCAAAAGGGTAGTTTTTGTGCTTATGATAACCGGCAGTTTAATTTTCGCTGCACCTTAACAGGGCCTCCATCCGGTTTTTCACATTCAGTTTGATGTAAATATTTTTTATGTGGAATTTCACTGTGTTTTCTGAAATGAAAAGTTTTTCCGCAATTTTGGCATTGGAGCAACCCTGCCCCAGGTGGTGCAGGATTTCACTTTCGCGGGTAGTCAATCCCCATTTGTCAGCATAAATCTCCTGATGCGATTGATTTGAATTTCCAACCTTTTTTTCATGCAGCAGAAAATGTTGCAGTTCAGTTTTCATCAGTTTTAATTTCTGGTTTTTGTGCCGGATGACCGACCAGCCTGTACCCACGATGAATAATCCCAGAAGTGTCAGTGCCCCAATAATCAGCCATTGCAGCCGCAACTGGTTTTCTTTTAGCAGGTTAGCCTGCTCGAGTAAAAGAATCTGTTGTTCCTTTTTTTCGGTTTCGTACTGCGCTAAAAGTTCCAAAACTTTTTCCCGGCTTTTTGTTTCATTAATGCGGTTGAACAGTTTGGTGTATTTTTCGTAATGGCTGAGCGCATTTGCAGTTTTACCGGTTTTTTTAAAAAGTTGGTAGTAGCTCAGGTGAATGCCCGACAAATCGGAAATCCAGCTGGTGTCGCACAAAACATAAGCCTCGTCAAGAGCATAAATTGCTGGTTCCGTATCTCCCATCAAAGTATAGGTTTCAGCCAATCCGCGATAAGAATTCATCATGCCGTAAACATCGCCAATCTGCCGGTCAATTTCCAGCCCCTGCTGTTTTAATTCCAGCGCATCGATGTACCTTTTTTGTTTTTCAAGCACCGAGGCAAGATTGGAGTACCCCGCCGATTCACCTTTTTTGTACCCGTTTTCTGCTGAAATATGAATAAGTTGCCGGTAGAAGTGAGCGGCAGAATCCAATTTACCCGAAAGTTCAAACAGATAGGCGGTTTCATTGTAAATATTGGCTTCAGTTTTATAATCGGAAATGCCAGGAATAAGTTTAACGGCTTTTTGGCAATAGTCCGTGGCTTCATCAAAACGACTTAGAACTCTCAGCAATTGCGCCATATTTCGTGCGCCCCGGGCCCGCCGGAGGGTATCAGTCGATTCCTCCACCAACTTGTAGGCACGAAGATACCAGTAAAAAGCGGAGTCGCATTTTCCGGTATATTCATTGGTTTTTCCCAAGCCGGTCATGGCATCGTTGTGTAATTCCATGGCGGCGTTTTTTTCCAAAACTTTATGGAACCAGGGCTGTGCCTGCTTGTCTTTTCCGGCATGCATCAAACTGTTTCCGGTTTTGTAACGGAGCCGGTTTATTTGCTCCTTATTTTTTATTTTGCCAGAAATTAGCAGTACCCGGTACAATTCGGCTGCCTCGGTATGTTTTTCAGCTTGTGCAAGCGAATCGGCTTTTCTTTCCTGACTACCCGGTTCATCGTTAATGTTTTGTGTGTTCAAATCAGCATACCAGGCTGTTAAAAAAGAAATAAAAAGCAAGGAAGTGATGTAAAAACTGATTCGCATTTCGGTTTTTTTAAACATTGGTGCTTTATCAAAGTTAGTGAATCTGTGTTTAAAAGTCAAGGTTTCTTCCCATTGTAATTGGTCATGGTTTTCACCCACATTTTCGTATTTTTGACGAAAATAAAATGCTATGTTTATCGTACACGTTTTTGTTCATGTTGAGAAAGATTATATTGAGGATTTTAAGCAGGCCACCGTTGAAAATGCCCGCCAGAGTTTACTGGAATCCGGAATAACACGATTCGATGTGATTCAGCAGCAGGACGATCGCACTCGGTTTGTTTTGGTTGAGGTTTACCGCACTTATGAAGACCCGGCCCGGCACAAAGAGACTGAACATTACCAGCGCTGGCGCGACGAAGTAGCCCACATGATGGCCGAGCCGCGTACTTCTGTGAAGTATTTTAATGTTTTTCCGGTAGATGAAGGATGGGAATAAACTTTGAATTTGCAACAGCAACTCAAATCATTTTTGGGAACGGAACGGTTTCCAAAATCCCGCAATTACTGCAGGAAATGGGCAAGAATATTTTTTTGGTTACCGGGAAAAACCCTGAACGTGCAAAGTTTTTAACCGAAAACCTGAAAGCTGAAGGATTCACCGTAATCCATTTTCGAATAGAAAAAGAACCTGACACTGAAATGATTTCCGAAGGGGCAAAGCTGGCTCGTGAAACGGCTTGCGACGCGGTTGTGGGATTTGGTGGCGGCAGCGTTATCGACAGCGCCAAAGCTTTTGCTGCTCTGGTTCCCAACAAAGGAAATTTATTGAATTACCTCGAAGTAATTGGAAAAGGCAAAAAGCTGGAAGAAAAGCCTTTGCCGTTTATTGCAATTCCAACTACCGCAGGTACCGGCGCCGAGGTCACCAAAAATGCCGTTATCCATTCCACTGAACACAACGTAAAAGTGAGTTTACGCAGTCCGCTCATGTTTCCCGATGTGGCAGTGATTGACCCTGAACTCACCCTTTCCATGCCGCCTGAAATTACCGCAACAACCGGAATGGATGCATTGACCCACCTGCTTGAAACCTTTGTTTCCAATCAGGCCAATCCGTTTATCGATATGTTTTGCATTGAAGGAATGCGCCGGATTTCAGTATCGCTAAAAAAAGCTCATGAAAATGGCGACGACCTGAAAGCCCGCGAAGATATGGCTTTTGCGGCCATGTTGGGAGGAATAGCTTTGGCCAATGTTAAACTGGGTGCTGTTCATGGTTTTGCAGGTCCTATGGGTGGAATGTTTCCGGTTCCGCACGGTGCGGTTTGTGCTGCATTGCTGCCTGCTGTAATGGAAATAAACATCAGGAAGGTGAAAGAGCAGAAGCAAATACAAACTCTTGAGAAGTACAGGAAAGTAGCTCAAATTTTAACCGGCAATCTTAATGCAAAAGCTGAAGATGGCATTCAATGGACCGCGGAAATGGTGAAAGCTTTAAGAATTCCATCCCTCTCCGCTTTTGGACTTTCCTCTTCCGATTTTCCTGATTTGGTTGAAAAAGCCAAAAAAGCCAGCAGCATGAAAGGAAATCCGGTTCTGCTGAATAATAAACAACTGACGGAAGTTCTGGAAAAATCAGTCTGATTTTAAAAAAATAACTCTATCGCTCCAACATAATAAGATTATCCGTAACTTATTGTGAATTTTGTCTTTCAAAAAGCAAGGATTCTTATTAATTAATTAAACATTAATGAGATGCAGCCACTGTCCACATCTTTTTATCGCAAAACTGCAATGGATGTTGCGGGTATCCTGAGATTATTCAACAAAACATTTTTTTCGCCGTATAATGAATTATTTGGCCGGTTACTGAAACCTGGCTGAATTTGAATTTTTGTTCGTTTTGTAATGCGCCAATAAATACTGATATCAAAAATAAAAACCAATGAAAAAATCAATTTTTACCTTATTCTTTTCTCTGTTTGCCGTTGCATTGATGGCACAGGTTCCGGCCGGATTCAGTTACCAGGCCGTGGTGCGTAACAACTCAGGAGAAGTTATTGCCAGCCAAACCGTAAAATTTAAGTTCAGCATTTTGCAAAACAGCGCTACCGGAACGCCGGTTTATGTGGAGACTCAGTCAATAGTAACCAACGATTTTGGGCTGGCCAACCTGGTGGTTGGCTCTGGAACCAAAGTAAGCGGTAATTTTAACCCGGCTTCCTGGGGAAACAAGTCACATTTTTTAAAAGTGGAACTCGACCCGGCCAATGGCAATACATTCAGCCACCTGGGAACCATGCAACTGATGGCTGTTCCGTATGCGTTTCATGCAAAAACGGTGGAAATAGAAGCTGATGGTGATCCGACCAATGAAATCCAGGCATTAAGCATCAGCGGAACCAACCTTTCCCTAAGCAAAGGAGGAGGCATCGTCACACTTCCGTCATCGGGTGGCGGCGACAATTGGGGAACACAAACCGTTGTTAGCGATGCAACACTGAATGGCGAAGGAACTACATCAGATCCGTTAAAGGTCATCGGAGATTTAACCGACAATCAAACACTTTCGATATCCGGCAGTGAATTATCAATTTCCAGAGGGAATTCAGTTACATTACCGGCAGGCAGTGATAATTTGTGGACCTTGAGTGGAAGTAATATTTTCAGAACAACAGGTTTGGTTGGCATAGGGACGAATTCACCATCTGCAAAGCTTCATGTATCAGGGAATGTGTTGACAGATGGAAGTTATAAAATGGATTGGGGGGATTATGGTTGTGAAATGAGGGCTGAAGAGCAAAATCTTGAACTTATAAACCTAATAGGTGGCGGCATAAAATTTTATACTTACCCAACAGCCGGACCATCAGCATCGATGAGAATGTTTATTTCTAAAGAAGGTGCAATTGGAATTGGAACAATGATGCCACAATACAAAGTACACATAGCAGATGGAAATTTAAAATTGGATGACGGAAGCATATATCTTGAATATAAACCTGAATTATTCAAACCAGATAATGGATATAGAATTATAGGTGAGGGTAATACCGATGTAATTTATGGAGCAGCAGGTTCAAATATGATTTTAAACAACAAAGGAGGAGGGTCCATTTTATTTGCAACATCACAAACGGCTGGTGGTACCGGATATTACAGGTTAGCCATTTCTGAAACAGGAAAAATTGGAATTAATACAATTAGCCCGGCAGCCGGTTTACACCTGAAGGGAACCGGATTTCCGGGAAGCTTTATGTACCTCGAATCCAATTCCGGCCAGGATGCCGGATTTCGCCTTTATGAGGGAACAACCGAAAAATGGCATATTTTCAATAATGCTGCCGGAGGCGGACTCACGATTAATAACAATGCCTATGCTGTCGCTATTTTTGCCAAACAATCCAATGCTTTTGTGGGCCTGGGAACCACCAGTCCAACTCAAAAATTACATGTTGTTGGAAATGCCTACAAAACCGAAGGCGGGACAGCCTGGGCTACCTCCTCTGATTTACGACTAAAAACTATTCTGGGCAATTACGAAAAAGGGCTGGATGAAATCAATGGCCTCAATGCTGTTCGTTTTGTATATAATGAAGGCAATCCACGGGAACTATTATCAGATGTTGAACAGGTGGGCTTTGTGGCCCAGGACGTTCAGAAAATTTTCCCCGAAGCAGTTTCGGAAGCCGAAGACGGTTACCTCGATTTTAATATCCACGCCATCAACGTTGCACTGGTGAATGCCATTAAAGAACTGAAAGCCGAAAACGACCGGCTGAAAGCTGAAAACAGGGAGCAGAATTTGCGAATTGAACGGCTGGAAAGAATATTTTCAGCAAGTGCACAGAATGAAGAATAAAAACATAAAACTGATCAAAATGAAGCCAATTTTTGTTTTACTTGCGTTGGTTTTTGCAGCAGCAACATCCTATGCACAGGAGGTGGTTGCAAGTTCCGGAAATTCAGGAAGTGCCGCCGGTTACACGGTGGACTGGACTCTGGGCGAACCGGTGATTGAAACCATCGCAGGTTCAGGCAACATACTTACACAGGGCATGCATCAGACAAATCTTCTGGTAACGGCCGTCAGCGAAATGGAATTTCCCGGACTGGAAGTGAAGGTGTATCCCAATCCAACCGGGCGTTTTCTGAAAATTGAAATCATTCAGACAGGGAATGAACCGTTTTTTTATGAAACTTCTGACATCACAGGTCGTAAATCGGTTTTGAAACAAATGCAGACCAACACCGAAGAAATAGACATGGGGAGTTTTGTTTCGGGCATTTATTTTCTGAATGTAGTATCGCAAAACCATAAAATTGTAAAAGTTTTTAAAATCATAAAAAATTAGACCGCTAAATTATTTTCCTTCAAAATTGTTTTAAAGAGAAAAAATCTGGTCAGATACATTTATAAATCTGGTCAGATAAATCCGGTAAGCCGGGTATGATAAAAATCTTCTCCCGATTTCATTTTCATGCATTTTTGTGAAGAAACCTTATCTTTGTAAAAATTAAAAGCAAATATGATTGGGAGATTTTTTCATACACCACCTGCTAAAAAGTTTCGTATCACCCCGCGGTTCTACGATCCCGACAAGGATGAACGGGATGAACGGGAGCGCAGGATAAAAGAGGAATTGGGGATAGTGGACGAAAAAAAGGCGGAAAATAAACTTTACCGGCCAAACATTAAAGGGCAGTTCAGGCAGGCACAGGAAGGTTTCGCCAAATCCTCTGAAAAAGCCCGTAAAGCAAGTAATACCAGGCTTATCATTTTAATTATCATTCTGACCCTTATTTTTTACCTGTTTTTTTATTCTGATTTTACGTTTTAGTGAGCGATATTATTCAATTATTACCCGACTCGGTAGCCAACCAAATTGCTGCCGGTGAAGTGATTCAGCGGCCAGCCTCTGTAGTGAAGGAGCTGGTAGAGAATGCGCTGGATTCAGGAGCCGATGAAGTAACCATTCATATTAAAGATGCGGGGAAAACCCTCATTCAAATTACCGATAACGGATGCGGCATGTCGCCAACCGATGCCCGAATGGCATTTGAACGGCATGCTACTTCGAAAATCAATTCGGCCAACGATTTGTTTTGTATCCGCACCATGGGTTTCCGGGGCGAGGCGCTGGCTTCCATTGCTGCCATTGCCGATGTTGAACTGCGCACCAAACGTATGGAAGACGAAGTGGGCACACTGATTCACATCATCGGTTCGGAAGTGAAAACCCAGGAGCCGGTGGCCTGTTCAAACGGGACTACTATTACCGTGAAAAACCTGTTCTACAATGTGCCTGCCCGTCGTAAATTTCTGAAGGCAAATACTACCGAGCTGAAACACATTATCAGTGAAATTCAGCGGATGGCGCTCCCAAATCCCGATATTCGATTTTCGTTTTTTCATAATAACTCATCGCTTTACGAATTGGGAAAAAGCAATTTGCGGCGACGGATTGCAGATATTTTCGGAAAGAGCATAAACCAGAGCCTGGTGCCGGTAGAGGAAGAAACCAGTCTGGTGAATATTTCGGGGTATGTGGGCCAGCCCAAATATGCCCGTAAAACTATGGGCGAGCAATTCTTTTTTGTGAACAAACGGTACATGCGGCATCCCTGGTTTCATAAAGCGGTTATGCAGGCTTACGAAAAATTACTTCCGGCCGATTCGTTCCCGTCCTATTTTCTTTTTTTGGAGATAGACCCGGCTGCCATCGATATCAACGTGCATCCTACAAAAACCGAAATTAAATTTGAAGACGACCGGGCCATTTGGCAGGTCATTTTTGCGGCAGTGCGCGAATCGCTGGGGAAACACAATGTGGTGCCTTCCATCGATTTTGACCAGAGCGGAAACATTGATATTCCGGTCAGGAGCAAAGAAACCGGCGAAATTCAATACCCGGAAATTAGAGTGAATCGGGATTATAACCCGTTTGAAACCGAGAAAACGCCATCGTTTAAACTGCCCAAATCGGCTAAAACCGAAAAAAGCAATTTAACCCGTTGGGAAGATTTATACCAGGGCGCCCAGTTGATTTTAAGGTCAGAAGACGAAACTTCTCCGGCACCGGGTTTCTTAGAATCTGTAAAATCATCCGAGGGAATTTCCCGGAAAAAAATATTACAGTTAAAACAGAAATACATTTTATCGCCGGTAAAATCGGGGTTGATGGTGATTGACCAGAAACGGGCGCATGAACGTATTCTTTTCGAAAAGTTTATGGAAGTGCTGAAGTCGGATTCGGTGGCAAGCCAACAGCAGCTTTTTCCGCAAACCCTGGAGTTGGATGCCGGCGATGCCGAACTACTTAAAAATATTCTCGACGATTTACTTTCGCTGGGTTTCGATATTCGTGAGTTTGGAAAAAATACATTCATTATTAACGGAACACCGGGAGTTTTGGATGTTTCTTCACCAGAAATAATTATTGAAAAGCTTTTAGAGGAGTATAAAAATTCGCCGGTGAATGCCAAAGCCAAAGCCAAAGTGCAGGTGGCTATTTCGCTGGCAAAAGCATCGGCGCTTGATTATGGCACCGAACTGAAGCAGGAGGAGATTGATCATCTGATAGATAATTTGTTTGCCTGTGCAACGCCCAATTATTCGCCAGAGGGAAAAAAGGTTTTAACGATTATTCCGCTGGAGGATATCGAAAAATCTTTTAATAAATGACAATATGTCGTTATATTGGCGATTTAAATATTTGGTCTGGCTCTTGTAAACTATGAAATCAAAAAAGTGTTTATAATAAAAACCAAGTTAGTGGCTTTTTGAAGCTGTTTTAGTTTTCCGGCTTCGGGCTTCCAACTTCCAACTTGAATAATATGAATTACCGTCCTGTAATGAACGCGATTCCTCCGGTTGTTAAAAACCTGATTATAATTAATGTGCTGCTTTTGCTGGCCACCTGGGTTCTGCAGAGCAGGGGAATCGATTTGGTAGCATACCTGGGCATGCACTATCCGGGCTCAGACAAATTTATGATGCACCAGATTGTTACACACATGTTTATGCATGGGGGGATGATGCACCTGTTCTTCAATATGTTTGCCCTGTGGATGTTTGGCCGCGTACTGGAAAATGTATGGGGATCGCGACGGTTTCTGATTTACTATTTTGTTACTGGCCTGGGCGCAGTTGCCCTGCACATGTTTGTAAATTACCTCGAAATTTCTTCCATGCAAAATGCCATTGAGGCATTCCGTAATACTCCGTCGCCTGACCTGCTCGACCAGTTTGTTAGCAAACATTTGTCCAATGCTTCGGTACAGGTGCGCGATTTTATCAATACCTGGTACGACGATGCAACCAATTCGGCTTATGCTTCTGAAGGTTTGAGCTTGATGGAACGCATCCTTCAACTTAAAATGGACATTCCCACGGTAGGTGCATCGGGAGCTGTGTTTGGCGTGTTGCTGGCATTTGGTGTACTTTTCCCCAATACCCAGTTAATGCTGCTTTTCCCGCCCATTCCTATCAAAGCTAAATATTTTGTTATTGCTTACGGCTTAATTGAACTCTATTTGGGCTTCTCCCGTCCGGGAAGCAATGTGGCGCATTTTGCCCATTTGGGAGGGATGTTGTTTGGTTATTTGCTTATTAAATACTGGAATAAAAACACCAACCATTTTTATTAAAACAGACCAATAGATTTGAGTATATAGTATTGAGATTTGAAGATTGAAATTTGAAAAGGTGGATATTTGGGCCGACATAAAACGAACGTTTAAACAGGGTTCTGCTTTAACCCGACTGATTTACATCAATCTGGGTGTTTTTTTATTGATAAAACTGCTGGCGGTAATTTTTTACCTGGCCGGAATTCCTTTTTATCTGGTAGAATGGCTTTCCGTACCTTCAAATCCCGAAATACTTTTGCAAAGGTTTTGGACTCCCGTATCCTACATGTTCCTTCATGCCGGATTCCTGCATCTGCTTTTTAATATTCTGGGTTTGTACTGGTTTGGAAAACTTTTTATGTATCATTTTGAAGGAGATAAATTGTTGAGTGTTTACCTGTTGGGCGGATTGTCCGGTGCGTTATTGTACGTTTTGGCATTCAATATTTTTCCGGCCTTTCAGTCGGTTAATGCCATTTTGCTGGGGGCATCGGCATCGGTGTTTGCCATTCTAGTAGCCATTGCCGTTTACGATCCGCAACGCGAAATACACCTCTTTTTTATCGGGCGTTTTCCGTTGAAATATATTGCAGCCTTTTATGTAGTGTTGTCCATTATTGGCATTTCTACTTCTAATCCGGGTGGAAACCTGGCACATTTGGGAGGTGCTGCCTGGGGGTGGTTTTACATTGCACAATTGCGCAAAGGAAAAGACTGGGGCTCGGGATTGGTGGCTTTTCTCGATAAAATGGGTGAATGGTTCAAACCAAAAGAAAAAATGAAAGTGACCTTTAAGCAACAAGCCCCGCCACGAGACGATTACGAATACAACCGCAAACAAAACTTTCAACAGGAAGAAATCAATCGGATTCTCGATAAAATTGCCGAATCGGGTTACGAAAGCCTCACCAAAAAAGAGAAGGAGATTCTTTTTAAGCAAGGTAAATAGTCAATTCCCTAAGCATGGAAAACCAGCAGCGGCGTGTTGCTGTGGAAAACCATTTTCCGGGCAATGCTTGGATTAAATAACCGGGCGATCATATTTCGCTTATGGGTGGTAAGCGAAATAATGTCGATGTTTTCTTCTTTAATAAATTTATCAAGCGTTTCCAGAATATTTTCTCCAACCAGCAGCCGGCAGTCAAAATCCTTTCGTTCGTATTTGCTTTTCAAAACATCTTTCATTCCTTCAAGCCGTGCTTTATCCCAGTCAGAACTTTCTCCTTTACCAACATGTACGCAAAATACTTTTACATCGAAAGGTTTTAATATCCCTATTAACTTATCGATGGCCGAAAAGTCTTTTTCATCGAAATTGGTGGCATAAACCACTTTTTGCAGATCGAGGATTTCCTTTTCCGGCGAATCTTCCGGAATAACAAGTACCGGGACTTTCGCGTTGTAAATTACATCGGCGGTTACACTTCCCATAACCAGGCCTGAGTCGCCTCCTGTGCCCATAACAATCAGCCGCGAATTGTTTTCGTGTGCATAAGCCAGGATGTCTTCGTCGGCATATCCCGGTTTAATAATAAATTCGCTATTAACGCTCCTCCATTTCTCTTTGCCAATATCGGAAGAGAGTTTCCGTATAAATTTTCTGAAATTTTCATTGGCATTCTTTTCGGCATTATCCATCCGTTCCAGCAATGTGGTATCGTAAACATACACATCGGCATAAGGAACCGAATGTACGACCGGATTAATGTAGCAATGCATAAAAACCAGTTTTACCTGCAGGTGGGCGGCAATATTAAAAGCCATTTTGCAGGTTTTAAAAGTAACAGGAGAAAAATCAACCGGCACCAGAACATGGTCGTCTTTCTCTTCTTCTTTTCTCTCTTTTTCGAATTTTTTTCCCAGAAATTCATCCAGTACAGGAACAGCCTTTCGAATATCTTTTTCAAGGATTTTAACTTGTACTGAAGTTGCAGCATCTTCCATCAGGTTGATGTCTTCCAGGTCGCATTCAATATCCTGTTCTTCAAGACGAACTTTAAGCATTTGCGCCTTGGAGTAAGGTAATACTACAATTGTAACCAGTTTTTCTTCCATGATTTCCAGGTTTTAAGTGAACATTGTCTCTGTACACTTATTCGCTACATGACATAAAGAGGTTACAAAAAATGGGTAAAAAAAGGGGTGAATCAAAACGAATTTTAAAACACCCCCTGAAAAGCGTATTATTACACTTCCCCCGGAATTATATTCCGAAAGCTTTTTTAATATCATCTACTGAATCGAGTTTTTCCCACGTAAATAACTCCACCTCTTTAAAGGCGGGTGCATTTTCGTAAGGCGATTCATACTTTTTGACTACCGTTTCGGGCTGACGGCCCATGTGCCCGTAAGCAGCGGTTTCCAGGTAAATAGGATTCCGGAGTTTTAAACGGTTTTCAATGGCTGCCGGGCGAAGGTCAAAAATCTCCTGAATTTTTTGTGCAATTTCACCGTCGGTAATGCTTACATTTTTACGGCCATAAGTGTTTACAAATACACCAACAGGCCGGGCAACGCCAATGGCATAAGCCAGTTGAACCAGAATTTCGTCGGCTACGCCGGCAGCCACCAGGTTTTTGGCAATGTGCCTGGCCGCATAAGCTGCCGAGCGATCCACCTTTGAAGGATCCTTCCCTGAGAATGCTCCGCCACCATGGGCGCCTCTTCCACCGTAAGTATCTACAATAATTTTACGTCCGGTAAGCCCGGTGTCTCCATGCGGCCCGCCAATCACAAATTTTCCGGTAGGATTCACATGATAAATGATGTCATCGCTGAAAAGCTGCTGCACGCGCTCGGGCAGTTTTGCTTTAACGCGTGGTATAAGAATGTTAATTACATCTTCCCTGATTTTCGCCAGCATGGGTTCATCGGCATCAAACTCATCGTGTTGCGTGGATACTACAATGGTATGCACTTTTTCCGGGAGATTTTCGTCAGAGTATTCAATAGTAACCTGCGATTTGGAATCGGGGCGGAGGTAAGTCATCACTTTTCCTTCGCGCCTGATTACCGCCAGTTCTTTCAAAATCTCATGCGATAATTCCAGAGCCAGAGGCATATAATGGTCTGTGTCTTTGCAGGCATAACCAAACATCATCCCCTGGTCGCCGGCGCCCTGTTCTTCTTTTTCGGTTTTGTCCACCCCGCGGTTGATGTCGGGGCTTTGTTCATGAATGGCTACCAACACACCGCACGAATCACCTTCAAAACGGTAAGCACCTTTTGTATAACCAATTTTGTTGATCACGCGGCGGGTTACTTCCTGAATATCAACATAAGTTTTTGATTTAACCTCGCCGGCAACCACAACCTGACCTGTGGTAACCAGCGTTTCAATAGCCACTTTCGAGTCGCTGTCAAATGCCAGAAACTCATCCAGCAATGCATCAGAAATCTGGTCGGAAACCTTGTCGGGATGGCCTTCAGAAACCGACTCACTTGTAAATAAATAACTCATAATCCCAAATTATTATAGCCGAAATTAATCAGCATGTTCAACATTAATTTACTGGCTGCGGGATGTATCGGATTGAAATTGTTGAAAAAAAAGCACGATTGCTTTAGCATTTTTTTTCTGTGGTTGCAATCAATCTCAAATCTTTCCACGTAGCACGTGCAAAGGTAATATTCTTTGTGATATTAGAAAAAGAGTTTTTGGAATTTATTTTTACTAACTTTCCGGTAACTTTAAATCTTTTATGGTTAGAAAATGAAACAGCTTTTTAAATTTTGGATACTTGGTTTAGGTTTATTCTGCTTTTTCGCAGCTAACGGCCAGCCCGCTTCTGAACTCCAACTTTTAGAAGTGCGCAAAATATGGGACGAAGCTCCCCACAACGCTTTTACCGATTTAATTCGGTATAATGACCAATGGTTTTGTGTTTTCAGGGAAGGTGAAGATCATGTTTCACCCGATGGAGCTTTACGGGTAATTACCTCAAAAGATGGCAACCAGTGGGAATCGGCGGCACTGGTTACCGCATCGGACATGGATTTACGCGATGCAAAAATTACCCTGACTCCGGAGGGACATTTAATGCTCTCGGGAGCCGGGGCTTTGCACGATAAATCAGAAAATACCCACCAGTCGCTGGTATGGTTTTCCGAAGACGGGTATTCATGGAGTGAAAGTTACCCTATTGGTGATCCTGACTTCTGGCTATGGAGAACTACGTGGCAAAACGGAAAAGCATACAGTATGGGATATGGATGCAGTAAAGAACAATTGCTCCGGTTGTACGTTAGCAATGACGGCAAAAATTTTGAAACCCTTGTGGAGGATTTGGGAATTTCCGGTTATCCGAATGAAACAGCCATGGTATTCAGCGGAGATACGGCATTTTGTCTGCTACGGCGTGATCGCGAAAAAAATTCCGGGCTGCTGGGAATTTCACTTCCGCCTTATACCCGCTGGGAATGGAAAGATTTGGGAACCCGCATTGGCGGGCCCCAGATGATTCAACTTCCCGACGGCAGGTTCCTGGCTGCAGTGAGGCTTTACGGCGGTGAGGGATGGCATCCGGCACACACTTCGTTATGTTGGGTTGATACAAAAGAAGGAACCATTACTGAAGCATTGGAATTGCCATCAGGTGGAGATACAAGCTATCCCGGAATGGTTTTTAATGATGGAATATTGTGGGTGAGTTATTACTCTTCTCACGAAGAAAAAACTTCCATTTACCTGGCAAAAGTAAAAATTAACTGATAGGATACTGTCGTTTGGTATTGAACTTCAATATTTTGAAACACCTGTTGTCTATGTCGCTTTAAATTTGTAGTTTTCCCGTTGGAATTTTGTTCCGGAAAACATGAAAAACTGGATAGGACGATTTATCATATTAACCCTGATGGTTCCTGTGTTTTTTGCCAATAGTTACGGGCAGGCAGAACCTATTCTTACTCAGTATATGTTCAATATGCAGCCCATTAATCCGGCTTATGCCGGTATGTGGGAGAAAATAGGCTTTTCAACCCTGGTGCGGAAACAGTGGGCCGGGATTAACCGTTCTCCACTTACACAGGTTTTTTCTTTCCATTCGCCAACAAACAACGAAAAAGTAGGCCTGGGCCTGAATGTTACCAACGACCGCTACGGTCTGGAAAACAAGCTGAATATTTTTGGTGATTATGCTTATGAAGTAGCCATTACTCCGCAAACAAGACTCCGGCTGGGCCTGAAATTCGGTTTTATCAACTACAAAAATCCGCTTACGCAGTATCAGCTTTATCCGGATGGCCAGTACGATGAGGCTTTTGCCGAAGATGTTGACCTGAAATTTATGCCCAATTTTGGGATAGGAGGATTTCTTTACGATGAATATTATTACATCGGGCTTTCCATTCCTAAAATGATAAAAAACGACTACAAAGCCAACATCAATAATTTTAATGTGGAAGCGCAGGTTCAAACGGTTTACCTTATGGCAGGCTATGTTTTTCGGCTAATTCAGTATAATTATCTGATAATTAAACCGTCCATGATGCTGACTTATAACCGTGGTTTACCGCTGAATTACGATTTAGGCATCAATTTTATGTTACGCGAACAGTTGTGGCTGGGCGTAATGAACCGGTCGGGAAATGCCATCAGTTTTATTTCGCAATGGATAATGGATAACAACCTGCGTATTGGTTTTGCCATGGATTTAACTTACAACGAAATATTTCCCTATCAATACGGAACTTACGAAGTTACGCTGGGCTTCGACATGGACTTTTTCGGACGAAGCTATATCAGAGAAAAATATTTTTGAAATAATTCTGTTGCCACTGTTTTGCAGTTGGTTGTACAGAAATTTCTTATTTGGAAAAAAGGAATGAAAACCTGGGCGGCATTTATTTTAGTAAATGCATCAATAAAAATAAAGGCAAATAATTTTTTAAATCGGTACGAAGTTTTTTGAGGGCATTGCTAACCTGAAGTTCGACGGTTCGTTTGGACAAGCCAAGTTTTTCAGCAATTTCCTGATTTTTTAATCTTTCGAACCGGCTTAATTCGAAAATTTCACGGCAACGGGGAGGTAGTTTTTTCAGGCTTTTTTCAACAATAGCCTGTAACTCGGCCTCGGCAAACCATAACGAAGAAAGGTTTTCCGGGAATTCCTGTTCTGCGGCCAGATTCCCTAATTTTTGTGATTTTCTCTGTTCGCTTTTAAGGTAGTCGAGTGAACGGTTTTTCACAGCCGTGAACAGATAATTTTTAAGCGATGTGTTGATTTGAATTTGTTTGCATTTTACCCAAAGTGTGACAAACAATTCCTGAACAATATCTTCTGCCGTTTGCTGGTTTCCGGTAATTCGCTCACAATAAGCACATAATCCCGAATAATAGTAGTGAAAGATAAAATCGAATACGACTTTATTTCGGGTTAGCAGTCCTTTTATGAGATACTGTTCTTCCAATCAGGTCAGGTTATTGAATGAAAGTCAAATGTAATGAAACGCAGTTGAAATGCAAATACAATTGGGAGTTAAACCCTCGATGTAAATTAAAAATCTAAACATGGACAAACCAGTAAATGTAAATTCACAAAACCCAAAACTCAAATAACATTCAATTATCAATTTATCAAATTACAAAAACTCTCTTTTTTCAGGATATTTTGTATTTTGGAATTTGAAGTTTAATTGTTTTTTGAATATTTTACCAAAAAATACTTTAATTTCGAATATAGGTTGCTATTGTAACCCGCTTCGTTCCAGCAGTGCATCCACTGTGGGTTCTTGGCCGCGAAAGCGTTTGTAAAGTACCATGGGGTGTTCAGTACCACCTTTTTCCAGAATGTTTTTACGGAATGACTCAGCAACTTCCCGATTGAACAACCCTTTTTCTTTGAAAACGCTGAAAGCGTCGGCATCGAGCACTTCTGCCCATTTATAGCTGTAGTATCCGGCTGCATAACCCCCTGCAAAAAGGTGATTGAACTGGGTACTCATGCATGCTTCACCGATAACCGGAAAAATTTGTGTTTTCTTCCAGGCCTCTTCTTCAAACTGTTTCACATCACCATCAAACGGTTTTTCAAGCGTGTGCCAGGCCATGTCGAGGTATCCAAAACTAAGCTGACGAATAGAAAGATAACCGGCCAGGTAGTTTTGAGATGCTTTGATTTTTTCCACCAGCTCAGCGGGAATAGGTTCACCGGTTTTGTAATGAGTGGCAAACCGGTCGAGGAATTCTTTTTCAACGGCCCAGTTTTCCATTATCTGCGAGGGCAACTCCACAAAGTCGCGATAAACATTGGTGCCAGATAAACTGGAATAAGTTGAGTTGGCCAGCATACCGTGCAGTGCGTGACCAAATTCATGCATAAAGGTTTCTACTTCGGAAAAAGTGAGCAGAGCCGGTTTGGTTTCGGTTGGTCGGGTGAAGTTCATTACAATGGTAATGTGCGGACGTGAGTATTTTTCGTTTTCTTTCCATTGGCCTTTAAAATCGTTCATCCAGGCACCGCCCTGTTTTCCCGGGCGCGGGTGAAAATCGGTGTAAAGTACTGCCAGGAATGAGCCATCTGCATCGTAAACTTCGTAAGGCACAACTTCTTTGTTATAAACCGGTATTTCTTTATTGGGTTTGAAAGTGATTCCAAACAATTCGGTAGCCAATCCGAAAACACCATCTACAACTTTGTTTAATTCAAAATAGGGTTTTAGCATTTCATCATTCAAATCAAACTTTTCTTCTTTCAGTTTTTCGCTGTAATAAGTCCAGTCCCAGGGCATAATTTCGCCTGTAAAACCAGACTTTTTAGCATAGGCTTTAATTTCTTCCTTCTCGTTTTGGGCTACTTTATATGAAGCAGAATACAAGTCTTCAAGTAATTGATAAACACCCTGCTGGTTTATGGCCATTCGTTGTTCCAGTGCATAGTCGGCATAATTTTTATAGCCGAGCAGATTGGCCATTTCCAGCTTCAGATTGATTATTTTGTGAATGTTTTCGCGGTTATCGAATTCATTTCCTTTAAACGACTTTGACATGTAAGCCAGATACATTTTTTCCCGCAGTTCGCGGTTATCGGCGTACTGCATAAAAGGCATGTAGCTTGGCATGGTAATATCAAAAATCCAGCCTTCCTTGTTTTTGCTTTTTGCTTTGGATGCTGCTGCTTCCAGTGCACTTTCGGGTAAACCCGAGAGTTTGGTTTTGTCGGTAATGTGCATTTCGAAATTATTGGTTTCTTTCCGCACATTTTCTCCGAATTTGAGTGAAAGTTTCGATAATTCGGTACTTATTTTCCGAAACTTTTCTTTTTCATCATCTGATAAATTTGCTCCCTTGCGCACAAAATTGAGGTAAGTATTTTCGAGCAGGGTTTGTTGTTCTGCATTCAGACTGAGGTTATTTTTCTGATTGTAAACCGTTTTTATTCGCTCAAACAAAACCGGATTTAAAGTAATGTCATTCTGAAATTTGGTGATTAAAGGGGAAACTTCCTGTGCGATTTGCTGCAACTCGTCGCTTGTTTCGGCACTCACCAGATTGAAAAATATTCCGGCAGTCCGGCCAAGTAATTTCCCGGCCCTGTCCAATGCTTCAATGGTGTTTTCGAAAGTAGGTTCAGCTTTATTTTCTGCTACTGCATTCACTTCAGTTTCGCCTGCTTTAATTGCTTTTTTGAAAGCGGGAAGGAAATGTTCGTTTTTAATTTCCGTGAAAGGTGCAGTTTCGTGGGGGGTTTTAAATTCTTCTAAAAGCGGATTTATTTGTGCATTTACCATAACAGAAATAATAAGAAATAATGTTATTAATTTTAATTTGTTCATAATTAGCGGTTTATATAAAAAAATCAATTTATGGATCGTCCACGTTCAACCAATATTCTCCCAAATGGTTCAATTTGATTGAATTTCTTGATTAAATTCGTGCAAAAGTACAATCATTTTAAATAACGGGTACTTTTTTTATTTTATAAACACAAAAAAAACGAGTAAAAATGTGGCAATTGTTGTTTGTGGTTTTTCTTCCTTTTATGATGCCTGATGAGGAACAAAATTCAAAAATTGAAAAGGCGGTAATAAATGAGTTAAAATATTATCCTGAAGCCAGATTAAGAGATATTTACAAGAATTTTTTTCAGGATACATTTGGTCCCGGACACCTGATACCTGATACCACCCGGGCAGGGAATTACCTGAACTACGAGTTGCAGCAACCCATTGGCGACACACTAACATGGCAGGCCATTGGGCCGGAAAATGACTATTACCGGATAAATCTGGAATTGGTGAAAAAAGGAACTTTACCCCGGTCAGTTTTACTCGAAGCAATGGTGGAAAGTGCACCACTTGCCCGGAATCCGAATATGGAAACCTGGAAAAAGGAATGGGAAACCGCAATGGTCGTTTTAGAGAAAATGAATCTTCAAATTCCTGATTTCGAAAAAGATAAAAAAGAAATTGAAGTGCTGTTTGAACGGGGAGAATACGTTATGCATCACAGCGATTTTTACAATGAAACCTATCAGCGGCATTACCGGATAATCCATAAATCTGTTTTTAAGCGCTGGAAAGGAGTCTATTTTTAAAATTGGGAGATTATCTGATTATGCCGGCTTTTTTTTCTTTTTCTTTTGAACCGACCACCCAAATTTGCCAATTAATTTCCCCAGGCCAAAATAATGGCCATGACTGTAAATCAGTGGTCGTGCTTTAGAAAAGCTGAAAGCATCCTTTTCGTTCATGAACTGGTCGTCAACCGAAACACCAACCACTTCGGCAACAAACATGTGGTGAGATCCCAATTCAATAATATTTTTCACAACGCACTCAATATTTACAGGCGATTCTTCAATAATTGGGGCTTTAACTTTTTGAGCAGGACCGGGAGTGAGTTTCATTTTCTCCCACTTATTGTATTTCCGACCCGAGCGGCACCCGCACCAGTCGGTGGCTTTGGCCAGTTGTTCGGTAGTCAGATTAATTACAAATTCTCCGGTTCGTTTAATAATTTCGTATGAATGCCTGCCGGGACGTACCGAAATGGAGCACATGGGCGGGTCGCTGTTGATAGTGCCTGTCCATGCAATGGTAATGATGTTGTATTCTTCAGGTGTGTGCCCGCAACTCACCATTACAGCCGGCAGCGGGTAAATCATTGTGCCGGGTTTCCAGTGTGTTTTAGCCATATTTTTAAAGTTTATTCCTGGTCTTTCCAGTCGCCGTTTTCTCTTATCAGTTGCTCAAGTTCATCTACTGCATTTTCAAAAGGGATGTGCCTTTTTACCGGTTTCAACCCTTTGTAAAGCGTAACTTTATTATGGCTAACACCAACAAATCCGTAATCCACATCGCCCATTTCCCCGGGACCGTTTACCACACATCCCATTATGCCAATTTTCAAATGGTCAATGTGTTTAAAGTGTTCTTTTATTTTTTTTGTTGTTTCCTGAAGGTTGTATAATGTTCTTCCGCAACCGGGGCATGAAATGAATTCGGTTTTGGACATTCTCATGCGGCTGGCCTGTAAAATACCAAAACTCAGGTCTTTCAGTTCGGTGAAAGTAATTCGTTCATTTTCGTTTGATATACACAGACCGTCTCCGTAGCCGTCGATGAGTAACCCGCCCAAATCTGCCGAAGCTTTTATTTGCAAGTCTTCCAGCGTACCTTCGTTATATCTTCTGTAAATGATAACCGGAACCTTCCAGATGTGCGATTCAAGTGTGGTGAAAAAGGCCCGCAGTTCAGCCATCGGGTTTTTGTTGAAACTTTCCAGAATGAGTACCGTTTTCCGGGTCTGTTTCATTTTCATCATAATTTCGGGATTTTTGGCCATAAACTGGTCGAACTCCATTTTATTGGTACGAATGAATTTCAACCTTCCCCAACGTGTACTTTCGAAAAGATATTCTTCCAAAGAAATAATTGGATAACTCTCGCCATTAATGTCTGTGATTTTATTTCCCGATAGAAAATAATCAGGCACCAGTTTGCCCCGCACCGGAAGCATTTCTTTCATGCTACGATCGCCTAAATCAGCCACAACTACCGGAAGGTTTTCACCGCCCATGTTTAGTACCGGACGTGTGGAACGCCTTTCGTATTCAAACGGGTTCGTTTGTGCAATCAAGGAGGCAGTAATGGGTTCGTGATCGCGGTATGATTTGAAATGTTCAACCAGTTTTTTTGCCACTGGTATTTCATTTACCGGATTTTCGGTGAGCGAAACGCGGATGGTGTCGCCAATGCCATCGGCAAGCAAAGCGCCATTTCCAACTGCCGACTTAATGCGTCCGTCTTCCCCTTCGCCAGCTTCAGTTACTCCAAGGTGAATGGGGTATTTCATGTCTTCAAGCCGCATTTTGTAATTCAGCAGGCGCACGGTATAAACCATCATGCGGGTGTTGCTCGATTTGATGGAAACCACCACATTTTTAAAATCCACTTTTTTACAAATACGCAGAAATTCCAGCACCGACTCGGCCATTCCTGAAGGCGAATCGCCAAAACGACTCATAACCCTGTCGGAAAGTGAACCGTGGTTGGCGCCAATGCGCAATGCCGTATTGGTTTCCTTCAACATTTCCAGAAACGGAATAAACTGTTCCTCAATTTTCAACAGCTCTTCCTTATATTCTTCATCAGAATAAATTTTTGCCTCGAATCGTGCCCGTTTGTCATAAAAATTTCCGGGATTGATTCGAACCTTATCAAAATACTTGGCAGAAATATCTGCCAAACGCGGATTAAAATGGATATCTGCCACAAGTGGTGTGTTATATCCGCGTTTCCGTAATTCATCTACTATACTTTTCAGGTTTTCGGCATCGTAAATGCCTTTTACCGTGCAACGTACATAGTCTGCACCTGCTTTTGTCAAAGCAATTATCTGCTCAACGGTTGGTTCAGTTTCTTTTGTGGGAGTATCCGTCATCGATTGAATTCGAATCGGATTATTGCCTCCAACTCCAACTTCACCAATTTTTACCTCCCAGGTTTTTTGTCTCTCGTACCGGGTTATATCTTTGATATAGTTAAAATGTCGATCTTTCATAATAATCTGTTATGCTGAAATGCAAATTTACGCTAATGGTTTTAATTTAAAAAGATTCCTTTATTTTTGTTGATTAATAAAAATATATGGACTTAATAATCAATAAAATAACAAAGTTATTTGGAAAACAGAAGGCACTTGAGCAGGTCAGTTTTTCAGTAAGCCATGGCGAACTATTGGGTTTTCTCGGTCCAAACGGCGCCGGCAAGTCCACCTTAATGAAAATTATAACCGGATATTTACCGGCTGATGGGGGTGAAGTTTTTTTGGATGATGAAAGAATTTCGACAGATAAAACTTCTTTTCGAAAAAATATTGGGTATTTGCCTGAACATAATCCGCTTTACACCGATCTTTATGTGAAAGAATTTCTTGAAATTACCGCTGGATTTTATCATTTAAAAAACAAAAAGCAGCATGTTGCCCGCATGGTTGAACTTATTGGGTTGGGCGACGAGCAGCACAAAAAAATCGGGGCGCTCTCGAAGGGTTACCGGCAGCGGGTGGGGCTCGCCCAGGCACTTATTCACGATCCGAAAGTTTTAATACTCGACGAACCTACTACCGGCCTTGATCCCAACCAACTGGAAGATATCCGCAGTTTGATTAGGAACATCAGCCGGGAGAAAACGGTTATTCTTTCGTCGCACATTATGCAGGAAGTGGAGGCTGTTTGTAACCGGGTGGTCATTATCAACAAAGGGAAAATTGTGGCTGATGGAAGCATTTCCGAAGTTAAAAGCGGGAAATTACGACGAAACCAAACTGTGATTGCCGCCTTCGATAAACCGGTGGAAAAAGAAAAACTGTTTTCGCTTGGTACAGTAAAAAGTGCTTTGTTTGACGGGGAAAACTGGGAAATTGAATCAGACGGAAACGAAGATATTCGGCCTCAAATATTCAGATTTGCCGTGGAAAATAACCTCACGTTGCTTGCACTTTCTCTGAAACAACAAAACCTGGAAAACATTTTTCACCAGTTAACCCGCGGAAGCGATGCCTGAAGTTTCGGTTATTTTGCCTTTTTTTAATGCTGAAAATACCCTGGCGGCTGCTGTGGAAAGTATGCTGAACCAGACTTTTACTTCCTTTGAAATTTTACTGATTGATAATAATTCTAGAGATAACAGCCTTGCAATTGCTCAATCATTTGCCGAAAAAGATTTGCGCATCCGGCTATTACATGAGCCGAAACAGGGTGTGGACCATGCCATGAATTGCGGGCTTGATAATTCCAGTGGCCGTTTTATTGCCCGCATGGATGCCGACGATATTTCTTTTCCCGAAAGGTTGGAAAAGCAGGTTCGGTTTTTAAATGAAAATCCGGAAACCGGCTTGGTTGGATCGTTTGTAAAATATGTTTCGCACAACCACGGAACAGGCGGTTTTAAAAGATTTGTCCAATGGGTGAATTCCTTTCATACAACAGAAGATATTGAATTGTACCGGTTTGTTGAAATTCCGGTGGTGAACCCGACAATATTGTTCAGGCAGGAGTTATTTGAAAAGTTGGGCGGTTGCCGGCAGGGCGATTTTCCCGAAGATTACGAAATGCAGTTGCGTTTTCTGGATGCCGGAGTGAAAATGGCCAAATTGCCCGAACCACTTTTGGAGTGGCACGATTATTCAACCCGGCTCACGCGGACAGATGAAAGGTATTCCACCGAGGCATTTTTCAGAATAAAAGCCCGGTATTTTAAAAAATGGTCGGAGCAAATCAATCCGTTTCACCCTGAAATATGGGTGTGGGGCGCCGGCCGAAAAACCCGGCAGCGGGCAAAATTGCTGGAAAAGGAAGGGTTGAAGATTCAGGGTTTTATTGATATTATTAAAGGAAAAACAACCCAAAAAACCACGTTGCATTTTTCGAAAATTCCACCTCCGGGAGAAATGTTTATTGTTCCCATGGTGATGAAATATGGTGCACAGGAGTTGATTCGACAAAATCTTCTGAAAAGGAAATATTCAGAGGGAAAAGATTTTATACTTCTGGCGTGACTAAAACATCACCCATCTGCGGTATTGCCTGATAATTTCGCCGGTTTGGGTATCAATGTAGATGTAAAAAAGTTCACGATCAGAAATCATTGTAACCAGTTGCCAGCATTCGCAAATTCTGTTTTCTTCATTGTCAGCAGCCAAAATGAAAACTTTTCTGAAATTCCAGGTGTGTTTTCTTTCCCAAAAATCTTTGCCTGTTTCATCCAGCAAAATCCTGTACGTTATGGCAGTGGCATCGGTTTTCGAATAAATTTCATTTTCGGGTTTGAATGCTTTAGGTAACCAATTACCGGAGATTTTAATCACCCGATTTGTTTCGTCAAAATCAAAAATTAAATCCGGCCCCAGAAATTGTTGCCCCTCTATAGTTTTCTGTTTCAGGTAAATCTGTGGATTTCGAAATTCATCTTTAAAATATTCCCAGTCATCGGTTTCTTTTATCACTTCTATTATGCTGAAATAATTGGAAATGGATGTTGAACCGTCCGGAATCAATAGGGGAGAATGCGTCACTAATTCATTTTCAAGATCAAACGTCTGTCCGGCAGGAATTCCCATGTAAATTGAATAACGGCTTATCAGTTCCTGCACTTCCTGAACTACCGTTTCCAGTGTCAGCGAATCGGCTTCATAAGACAACTGTCCTTCCAAAAAACCCTGTTGGTTCAGGGAAAGATTTTCGTGGACATTTGTTTGCTGAAATGCTGTATTTTTTGCATTCCAATCCTGCTGACTTAGAACCTTTTGGTAAATAGTGGGGTATTCGGCGCCGGGCAATGGTTTTTCCATTGGTTCGTTTCGGCAACCAAAAAAAACGATATTGCTGAAAAGTAAAAATGCAAGCCGTATTTTTGAATTAAAAGGCATAAGAAAACCGTTTTTTTATTTTTTGTACGGAACCAAAATTGTTTTGAATTCCTGCTTTTTAAGTTTTTCCTATTGCTTCCAATGAGTCGCGAACCTCTTTAATTTCATCCCGCAAAGAAAGAATATCTGTTTCGCTTAAAGGTTTAACCAACTCTTTGTCATACACATCGAAAAAACTGTCGCCGAAGCTTGAAATGCTTTTTTCAATATTTTTTATCCTCATTTTCAAATCTGAAAGTTCTTCTTTTATTTTGCTGAATACCGGATTTTCCTTGTCAGTTTGCTTCCAGATTTTTTCTTTGGTTTTGTACAATAGTTTGACCTCAATCAGCTCATCGAAAAGCTTTTTCTGGTCTTTTTTTGATGAAGAATTGCCCATAATCTTTTGGTTCCCGGTTTAAGGAAATAAAATTAGAAAAATTTCAGGTTCCGGCTTCAACTATTTAAAGAAAATCTTTCGGGCCAAATAAATAGGTTTCGCCGGCAATGGTTTCGCTGGAAACGGATTTATCCATATAACGCATATGGAGTTTGTTTCCTAATAATGATTTTACTTTAACCGTAATAAGTTTCTCGTTTTCCCATGTAATATCCAATTCAAAACCTCCACGACCTTTTATTCCCGAAATTTTTCCGGTTTGAAGTTTGGAAGGAAGTGCCGGCAGCAAATCCTGATAAAAATCGCCGTTTTCATCGCGTAGGTGCGATTGCATCAGCATTTCCACAATGCCCGAGGTTGCTCCAAAATTCCCGTCGATTTGAAAGGGTGGGTGAGCGTCGAACAGATTGAAATACAATCCGCCCTTATCTTCGTAGTTGGTTTCTTCACTTTTTGAGGGTACCATCAAATTCTTCAACAACAGGAATGCATGATCGCCGTCAAGCAACCGTGCCCAGAAGTTGATTTTCCAGGCCCGCGACCATCCTGTACCGCCGTCGCCACGGTGCGAAAGCGTTACTTTGCAGGCTTCGGCCAGTTCGGGCGTGGTAATGGGATGAATTTCATTTCCGGGATGCAGTCCCCACAAATGCGAAACGTGCCGGTGTTTTTCGTTCGGGTCGTCCACATCTTCCAGCCACTCCTGCAACTGGCCGTACTTTCCTATTTGGTTGGGCGCAATTTTTTCGCGCTTGCTTTTCAGCATGGCAGCAAAATCTTCATCCACATCAAGTATTTCCGCCGCCTCAATAGTGTTGGCAAACAATTCGCGAATGATTTGGTGGTCCATGGTGGGGCCCATTACCAAACCGCCCAGTTCCGGACTGTTGCTTGGTCCGCTTACCAGCCACTCGGGGTTTTCGGGCCAGGGAACCAGATAATCCGCAAAAAAACGGGAAGCTTCTTTTAACGCGGGGTATGCACGATTTTTCAGAAAACCTTTGTCGCCGGAGTACTGGTAATGCCACCACAAATGCTGGCTCAGCCAGGCTCCGCCGGTTGGCCAGATGCCGTGGTTGGCATGGTTGATTGGCGCCGCACCCCGCCACAAATCGGTGTTGTGGTGGGTCACCCAGCCTTCCAGATTGTAGTGTTCTTTGGCCACATTTTGCCCGGTTTGCGACAAGTCTTCCACCATCGTAAACAGTGGTTCGGCACATTCCGAAAGGTTGGTCATTTCCGCCGGCCAGTAATTCATTTCGGTGTTGATGTTGATGGTGTATTTGCTGTCCCAGGGCGGTGCCATCCGGTCGTTCCAGATTCCCTGAAGGTTGGCAGGCTGCGTTCCCGGCCTCGATGAGGAAATGAGCAGGTACCTTCCGTATTGAAACAGAAGCGACACCAGACTGGGGTCTTCATCTTCATAAAACGAGGTCAGCCGCTGGTCGGTTGGGCGTTCCGAAATTTCCGAGTTTCCCAAATTGAGGGAAACCCGGTTAAATAATTTCCGGTAATCTTCAATGTGTTTATCTTTCAGGGTTTGGTAATGTTTCCCTTCCAGGTTAGCCAGGGATTCAATGCAGCGTTCTTCCGGATTTCCACTAATGTCGGCATAATTCACAAAGCTGGTAGCTGCCACCAGAAACAGCGTTGCTTTTCGTGCATTCACCACAGCAATGGAATCTTCAAACTGAACCAGTCCGCCGCCTTCGTGTTCAATGCGCAACCGGGCTTCAAAAGTGAGTTTGCTTTTGGGGTATGGTTTTCCGTCGCGGCCCAGTTCATTGTGGTAATTGTTGGCTTTTCCCTTTAGAATAATTTGGTCTCCGTCCACTGAAACTTCATAATCTGAATGGGGCGAATCCAGACCGGCAGCAAAATTAAGCGCTCCGTTTTCAGAAGCTTCAAGCCGGATAACGATTGCCTGATCGGGCGCAGAGGCAAAAACTTCGCGTTTGAACTTCACCCCGTCCACCTCATAAAAAACCGAAGAAACGGCATTTTCCAAATTGAGTTGCCGCTTGTACGAGGTAACCTCTTTATGCCCGGGAAAATTCAGCTCTATATTTCCAAATGGCAAATAACTCAATTGGCCAAACGGCTGCGACATAAATTGCTGGTTTCCCAACTCATGCGCCTCGTCCTGTTTGCCTTCCCAAAGCAGTTGGCGAATTTCTTCCAGATAATTATGAGCGCCGGAGTTGGCATAATCGTGTGGCTGACCGCTCCACAGCGTTTCTTCGTTAAACTGAATGGTTTCGTTTTGGGGTTCGCCGTAAACCATGGCGCCAATCCGTCCGTTTCCCAGGGGAAGTGCTTCGGTCCACTCGGCGGCAGGTTTGTCGTACCACAACGAAAGTGAGGGATCAATTTTTTTCTCAGTGTCTGAAAAACGGGCGCAGGAGAAAAGAATGGTAAGGGATAAAATCAGAATCAGGCGTAATTTTTTCATGACGGAAAGGAATCAAATGTTAAAATTTTTAAACTATAAAAACTGCTTCATGTACAAAGTTAACAAAATGTTTCCGAATTGCAGTCGTGGCCTGTAATAAAGAACATTTCAAATTTTTAAAAGAAGAGATTTTTTTTTGTATTAAAGAATGAATCGAAGGGAAAATATTCAAATTGGGGTTTTGATTTTTAAAGTTTTTTTGCATTTTTTTTCAGGTTTTCCGGGTGTTCACCGGTTCCTTTGTAGCTATTATTCATTTTATTATTGACATTTTAAACTATAAAAATTACATGATTATGCTTTTATCAAAAAAATTGTACGGTTTATTTTTTATTCTTTTAATGAGTGCGTCAGTTGTTTTTGCGCAGGTTCCGCAGCAAATGCCCGAGCAGCAAACTACAGAAGTTTCTGATGATGAAATAGAGCAGTTTGCCCTGGCGTTTGTTGAAATTCAGAACATTGAGCAAAAAATTCAGCCCGAAATGGTTCAGATTGTTGAGGAGGAAGGAATAGAAGTTCAGCGGTTTAACGAAATAATGAACGCTCAGCAGGATCCAAATCAGGAAGTGGATGCCAGCGAAGACGAATTGCAAAAGTTTGCTTCGGCCAACCGTGAAATAGAAGACATCCAAAACCGCGCCCAGCGGGAAATGATGGAAAAAATTTCAAAATCAGGACTTACGGTTGAACGCTACCAGGAAATTATGACTGCCGTTCGGAACGACCCGGAACTGCAACAGAAACTGCAAAAGAATATGCAGGAAGAATAGGGATTTATTTGAATTAATAGAATACAAGGCACATAATTTTTGCTGAAATGCAGAGGTTGTGTGCCTTTTTTTGATTATTCAACACCCAACACCCAATATCGAATATCCAACATAAAGAAATCAGGGCTGATCTTACATTTGGATATTGATTATTGGTTTTTCTATATTGAATATTTTTTGAATTTCCAATAACCAATACACAATATCGAATATTCAACATTAAGAAATACAGGCTGATCTTATATTTGGAAATTGAGAATTGGTTATTCTATATTGGATATTTCCCTAATCCTCAATTTAATACATTTCCGTTATTTTTGGTACATCCACTTCCAAACCGGAACAACATGTATTGTTTTTCCATCTTTTTGAATTTGGTCTTCCTGGTTAAATGTAAAAATGTATCCTTCTTTAAATTTCAATTCATCCATGGCTTCAGTCAAACCATTTATTTCTCTTGAAAAGTTGTCGGCATTTAGTTCATAGCAAACCTGCGCAATCATTTCAACCCTTCTGTTTTGGGATACAATAAAATCACATTCCCCGGTTTTTCTGAAATAAAAAATTTCCTTTCCCAGCCTTTTCAGGTGGATAAATGTTTTGTTTTCAATTAATCTGCCACGATCTTTGGAAAAAGAAAGGGATAAGATTGAAATTAACCCGGTATCAATCGCGTAAACTTTTTTAGGATTAACAGCCTGCTGTTTTAAGGAGAAACTAAAACGCGGAACTGTAAAAAACAAAAAAGCATCTTCAAAATAGGAAATATATGATTTTAGTGAGTTTACCGAGCCTAAATCAAAATTTTTCACCAGTTTGTTGAATGAAAATTCTTTACCCACATTACTTGCCAGGTAAACTCCCAGTTCCTGCAATACTTTGGGGTTTCTTAAACCGTGCCTGACAACGATATCGCGATAAATTAAATCATTATACAGGTTTAGCAACACTTCCCTTTTGTTCGAGTTCAAAAATTCCGGGAACCCTCCTGAATTTAAGTATTCTGAGAAGCTTTCAATTCCCGCGCTTAAATTGAGGTGTTTTAAAAATTCAGAATATGAAAAAGGAAAAATTTCATACGTGATTTGTCTTCCGGTCAGGCTTGTCCCCAATTCTTTACTTAAAATTCGTGCATTTGAACCGGTTATTATCACTTTCTTTTTCTGATCATGCAAAACGCGTATGTATCTTTCCCAGCCTTCAACATTCTGAATTTCATCGAAAAGGAATGTATAGTTACTGGATTCAAATATTTTTTCAAGTTTGAAAAAGTCATTGACTTCAAATGCAGTGAGCCGGGGATCTTCAAAGCTGAAGTAGTTATAAAGCTGTAATTTGTTTTTCAATTGAAGCAACACAGTGCTTTTTCCGCTTCTCCGTATTCCTGTCAGGATGGTTACATGTGGCTCATTCAAACCTATTTTTTCAAGAATTTCCCGGGGAGTTCCTTCCGGTAATTTCTCAAGGTAACTGTTTTGATACTCAAAAACTTCTTTTATTTGACTTTCCAGCAGCATAATCAAATTATTTTTTCAAAGGTACATACTTTGCATTACTAATGCAAACTTATATGCATTACTAATGCATGCTTTATTTTTATGATGAGTATTGAGTATTCTGCATTGGATATTTTTTTTAATTTCCAATAACCAACAACCAATATCGAATATCCAGTATAAAGAAATAAAGGCTGATCTTACATTTGGATATTGAGTATTGGTTATTCTACATTGGATATTTCTTGAATTTCCAATAACCAACACCCAATATCGAATATCCAACAAAAAGAAATAAAGGCTGATCTTACATTTGAATATTGAGAATTGAGTATTCTACATTGGATATTTTTCTTTTTAAATAGCCACCACCCAACACCCAATCTCGAATATTCAACATAAAGAATTAAATACCGATCTTTAATTGGATATTGATTAGTGAGTATTCTACATTGGATATTCTTTTAAATTTCCAACACCCAATACACAATATCGAATATTCAACAAAAAGAAATAAAGGCTGATCTTTAATTGGATATTCATTATTGGATATTTCCCTAAGCTACCGTTTAATAATCCAACCCCACCGTTTAATAAATGGTTCTTTCATATTTCGTTTTTAAACCTTAATTTCAGCAAATTAAAAAAAACAAAAAACCATGAAAAAGCTAATGTTTCTCTATTTTCTGTTGTTTTTGGCTATTGCCGTGAATGCCCAAAAAATCGTTGAAAATCCTGAATTCGGGATTGGTACTGATGCTGTTTTTATCACCAAAATTGTGTTAACCGATACCGAAACTGCCCTCACATTCAAACTTAACCTGGAGCCGGGCAGAACTTTTGGAATTGCCAACAAAAGTTATATTCAGGTTGTTGGCCAGCCGGATTCGTTGTTTCTAATCCGAAAAGATGCCCCCGAGCCTGTGAATGGCTGGATTACCGTGCCCGAAGGTGATTTGTCGTACACCCTTTATTTTCCGCCCATTGACCCTAAAACGGAGAAAATTGATTTTGGCGAAGTTTCGGCACAACCCTGGATGATTTACGATATTGTCATCAATAAACCGCCCTATTCATCGGTACTTCCCGAAGAGCTTTCAGGCAACTGGTTTTCAACCGAAACCGGGAAATGGGAATACAGTTTTTTTGAAAAAAAGGCCATCGCAGATGAACAGTTATGGGAATATGCTTCGGTTAAAAAGCAGGAACAACTCTGGAAAATCACTCTGAAAGCAAACGATAAGGAAAAAATCCTCTTTGCAAAAACAGGCAAAAATAGCTGTCAGGTTGGTGAAAATCCTGAAACA
>NZ_JAWLCI010000046.1:0-42438 GCF_041687215.1 Mariniphaga sp. | reverse complement strand
ACCCAACCATCGGTTATGTTTCACTGGAACATACCTTCGATATCGGCAACACTTCATCTGCCGAGATTTATGAAATCTCACTTGGCATAAACGGGTATTATACCAACAATGCTAATTGCTCCGATGCTACTATTATAAATATTTACAAACCGGAAGGAGATTTCATAACCGGTGGTGGATTTATTATTGAAGAAAACTCGTACGGCATTTATTCTGCAAATGGCGGAAGAAAAACAAACTTTGGATTTAACGTAAAATTCAATAAAAAAGGAACGAACCTCAGTGGAAAAATGACAATTATTGTCCGCAGACTGGAATCGGATGGAATTGTACACATATACCGGTTTAAAACCAATGCAACCGAATCGCTCGGTATTAACCTGGGAGGTGAAGGAGAATGTGATTTGGCAGAATTTACCAGTAAAGCCAATTTAACGGATGTTACTGACCCGCTAAACCCAATTGAGATCATGGGTAATCTGCAGTTACAAGCCACATTAACCGATTGTGGAGAACCGGGAAGCAGCGACAAGATAGGCGTTACGATCTGGGATGGAAATATCCTCCTTTTCTCTTCCAACTGGAATGGAGTTGAAACTATTGAACAGTTGCTCGACGGAGGTAACCTGAAAGTACAGTCCGGTACTGATGTGGGTAGCAGTAGTCAATCAAAAAATAATAAATCTGCATTGCTGCATTCACCCGAAAGCTTCAAAAGTATTGATATTAAAGTTTATCCCAATCCTTCGCGCGGACCGGTTACCCTCGATTTTGGCTCAACCGGGATTCAGAATGCCGAGGTAGTTGTAATAAGCCTCACCGGTGCTGAAGTCTTCCGAAAAGAATACAAGATGACCACTAAAGTTCAGTTGGATATGTCGGATTACATCAGCGGATTGTACACCATTCGAATGAATCTGGATGGGAACCACTTCACACGTAAGCTGATATTAAAAAATGAATAGTTAAAAATTGAATACAGGAAAACAGGAATCTTCGGGTTCCTGTTTTTTTTTATCCCTGGTAAAGTATCCATTTATATCTATCCGGTAATTCCCGGTAAAGGGAACAATATTTTCAAGCTGAACTCCTTTCAAACCACCGATTTCGGCTTCCGCGATTTTGAAATTGGAAAACCGGCGCCGGTAGTTTTCCGATGAAAAGCGTATTTGATGAGCCTCTAAAAGTGGGAATGATGTAAAACAATTCTGAAAATGTGTAACAACTCCCCTCCCCTTATAGCCTAAATTTACACTGTAAGTTGTGGACCGCAATCTTGTTTGAACCACAGGTTAATGATTTAAATCAGGACCAGGGTTTTAACGATATTACGGAATCCTTTTATTATCAGTAAATTTTAATCAATTTGCCATGAGAACAAAAATGAAGTTTTTAATAATAACAGTTGCACTGGTTATATCTGCCGGAGTATTTCAAAAACAGGCTTCAGCTCAGTACGAAAATGTCAGTTACCAGGTTTTTTATGACCAGTTAAGCCCTTATGGCCAATGGTTAGATTATCCAAATTACGGTAATGTGTGGATACCTGACGCTGGTCCAAACTTTTCACCCTACTCAACCAATGGTTACTGGGTTCACACCCGGTATGGCTGGACCTGGATGTCTGATTACAGTTGGGGCTGGGGGCCATTCCATTACGGGCGATGGGATTACGATTCGTTTTACGGCTGGCTCTGGATACCAGATTACGAGTGGGGACCTTCGTGGGTTAACTGGAGACATTCCGGTGGCTACTACGGATGGCAGCCAATGCGCCCCAGGTACGGCATATATTCCGGTATCTACTCCGACCAATATGGCTACAACGATCACTGGATATTTGTAAGAAACAACGATTTTGGGAGACACGACATTTACAATTACTACGTTAACCGCTCTGATTACATGCGGATTATGAAAAATTCATCGGTTATTGATAATACAAGTTATGACCGCCGGCGAAAGATTTCTTACAACTCAGGTCCCAATAAAAGCGAGGTTGAAAGAAATACCGGAACCAGAATCAGGTCTGTTAATGTGCGGGATAATGATATGCCGGGGCAGGAACTAAAAAACAACCAGTTGCGTTTGTACCGGCCGCAATTCAGGGAACCCGTTGAGGGGGAATTGCTTCGCAGGCCGGTGCGTGGTGATATTCCTCAAAACAGGCAACTTCCTGTTGATGGAAACAGGACTATTCAGCAACAACGCGAATCTGTTCCGGAATATGCCAGGCCTGAGCGTCAGAATATTCCCGAAAATCAGCAGATTAAAAGAGGTGAGACTGAAAGGGTACAGCCAACAACTCCCCCAAGAATTCCGGCAGAAACCCCAAGGCGCCAAAGTCAGCCGGTACGTGAAACTCAACAGATAAACAAAAGTGAAAATGTGAAGGTGCAAACTGCCCCGCCAGCAAGAGTTCCCTTAGAAACTCCGAGAAGAACCAGACAGCCGGCGCCGGTAACACCAGTTAAAGAAAGAAAATCGGAACGCAGATAACAAATAACAAAAAGAAAATGAAAAAGGTATTGATTGCGTTGGATTATAATCCGACATCACAAAAAGTAGCAGAAATTGGGTATGCAACGGCAAAAGATATGAATGCAGAAGTTATTTTGCTTCATGTAATTACAAATCCTGAACATTATTCCTCACCCGAATATTCTCCCATAGTGGGCATGCAGGGTTATATGGATACCAGTCAGATTCAATTTGACAGTGAAGAAGGATTGTCCAAGGCATCCCGGCATTTTCTCAATCAAATAAAACATCACCTCAACGATGAAACCATTCATACTATGGTCAAAGAGGGCGATGTGGCTGAAACTATTCTGGAGGCCGCAAAAAATAAGTCGGCAGATATAATTGCCATTGGCTCCCGTAGCCAGAATTGGCTGGAAAATGTGTTACTGGGAAGTATTACTGAAAAAGTGATAAAGCACACCCACATACCTCTGCTTATCATTCCCATCAAATCGGAGGAATAAAATTTATTTACATAAAAAATAATACAAATGAATAATTTATTTAGAGGATTAATAGCAGGTTTAGGTGCCTGGAAACTTGGCGGAGGATGCCTTGGTACTATTGTAGTTTTTGTAGTTCTCTGGATCATACTTGGGCAATGCAGTTAAAACTGCTGAAAATGGAAAAAAATTGAGATTTTGAATAAATTTGGTAAAATTAATATCGACCCAATGGAAATAAAAGAACTTATCAGTACAGCCAATTCGATGGTGGCAAACCACAAAGGACTGCTGGCAATGGATGAAAGTTTGCCTACCGCCAACAAACGATTTGCAAAATTAGAAATACCCCAGACTGAGGAAATGCGCCGGGTTTACCGGGAATTGTTGGCTACAACTTCTGGCCTTGGAGAGTTTATCAGCGGTGCCATCCTTTTCGACGAAACCATTCGCCAGAAAACAAAAGACGGCAGGCCCATTGTTAAAGTCCTTGCCGATGCTGGAATAATTCCCGGAATTAAGGTTGATACCGGGGCAAAAGAAATGGCAGGCCATCCCGGTGAAAAAATTACAGAAGGCCTCGACGGTTTACGCGAACGTCTGGTTGAATACTACCAGATGGGCGCCCGGTTTGCTAAATGGCGGGCGGTGATTACAATCGGCGATAACATTCCTTCCCGCGCCTGTATGGAAGCCAATGCCCACGCTCTGGCCCGGTATGCAGCACTGTGTCAGGAAACAGGATTGGTTCCCGTTGTGGAGCCCGAAGTACTGATGGATGGCAACCATACTCTGGAGCAATGTTTTGAAGTAACTGAAGAAGTGCTGCGAACGGTTTTTAATCAGCTCTTTGTGCAGGGGGTAATACTGGAGGGGATGATTCTGAAACCCAATATGATAGTTCCCGGATTAAAATGCCCGAAACAGGAAACAGCCGAAAAAGTGGCCGATGCAACCGTAAAATGTTTTTTGCGTGCCGTTCCTGCCGCAGTTCCCGGGATTACCTTTCTATCGGGGGGCCAATCCGCTGAACTGGCTACAGACCGCCTAAATGCCATGAACCAGCGGTTCAAATCAAAGTTGCCATGGGAGTTGTCGTTTTCTTATGGCCGTGCACTTCAGCAACCTGCTTTGGAAATATGGCGGGGAAAAAATGCAAATGCAGAAAAAGCACAAAAAGCCCTTTATCACCGGAGCAAATGCAATTATGCAGCCCGCCGGGGGGAATACACTTCCGAAATGGAAAAGGAAGTATGAATTAGTGTGCTTCTAAATTTTGTATTTCTAATTTTTTTGACGTTGTCAGCCCCGATAGCTATCAAAATAATTGCCTTATTAATAAGGTAATAAGGTTAGTTTTCCCCTGTTCGCCTTTTACTAAGTTCCCCCCGGTATTTGAAACGAACATCAAAAAGAATAACTTAAAGGCAACAGGTGCAGCGCACCCTGATATTTGTAGATTGAGATTTGAATGATACCATGAAGGTGCAGCGCACCGTAACATAAGAGATATTGCGGTGCGCTGCACCTTCTTTCTAAATCTATAGCATTTGTTCTACAAATATTATCGCGACGCTATCGCTTTCTGTTTTAGTTATATAGTAGGTTTGATGGAAAAAATAAGGTTTTTTTAAAAACAGAAAAACCTTATTTTCAATGTATTAACCTTAGTAAAAAAGTTATACATTTGATTTTTACCTTATTACCTTATTGTTCTACGATAAAACCCTCTTAATAATAGCGAATGTGTGAATAATACAACTCTTTTCAATAGTTATGTAACACAAATACCGGTAAAAGTGCTCAACTTCGCCTGAGCTATATATAAATTTTTTCTTTGTCATTATCAGCATGAGTAAGTCCGGTAGAATTATAAAACGAATAGTCAGGGTGGCCTTATGGGTGGCCCTGGGTTTTGTAATGCTTTTTATTCTGGTTGCCCTGCTTATTCAGATTCCCTCCGTTCAAAATAAAATTGTTGATTATGCCACTTCTTATGTAAGCGGTAAAACCCATACCAGGGTGGAAATTAAAAATGTGGGCATCTCATTCCCCAAAGCAATCGTTTTGGAAGGAATTTACCTGGAAGATACCCAATCCGACACTTTAGTTTATGCCGGAAGGGTAAAAGTTAACATAGCGCTTTACGACCTGTTTTCAAGCAAAATAAACATTAGCTCATTGGCTCTGGAAGACGCTACCATCAAACTATACAGCACCCAAACCGAACCGCTGTTCAACTACAATTTTCTGATAACAACATTCAGCAATAACACCAAACAGGCGGATAAAAATACGTCCGCCCCTACCAAATGGACATTCAATCTCGATAAGGTAAAACTGAAAAACGTGTTGTTCACTTACAATGATGTTCATGGCGGAATAAATGTATTCGCAGCCATACCAAATTCGGATATCAGGGTTATGGAAATCGCTCCCAAAAAATCGGTATATGCATTTAATGAGCTGCTTTTAAGCGGATTAACAGTTGATGTACAGAGGACTGAAACAACAAACACATCATCATCAAAAAACCAGAAAAAAATTCTGCCCAAAGTATCCGCAAAAAAACTACAGATAAACAATTCCTCGGTCAAATATGCCGATTCAGTCAGTTTTATTTCGGTTATTTCGGTAATAGATGAATTAGGGCTGGCAGATGCTTTGATTGACATACAAAAAGAACTTTTGGTTTCTGACCGGTTAATCGTAGCGAAAAGCGATATTCAATACCACAATTTCGAGCCGGAACTTTTAACCGGTTCAATGGCTGCAGATTCCCTTTCGTCTTCAGGAAACAACTGGAAAGTTACAGTAAACCAGATGAACATAACCGACAATGATTTTATTTACCAGGTTGGCGATGTTGCTGAGGCAAAAAATGAATTTAACTCCGACTATTTGAAATTCAGGCACATGTCCTTTGATGCAAAAGATTTCTATTATGATAAAAAACTTATTAAAATAGCTGTGGAAGAATTCAGTGCAGTTGACCAGAATGGATTTGTAATCAACAGCCTTTCAACAAATTTTAGTATGGATGAAACTTCCATCACTGCGGATAAATTAAAACTAAAAACCCCCCTCTCAACCATTGATGCCGATTTTTACGTTCAGTATTCCACACTCAAAACGTTTACGCAGGATTATGAATTCAGCAACCTGAACCTGGTTATGCGGAATGTGAACTTTAAAAATCCCGATGCTCTCTATTTCAGTAACGACCTCATCAACGTGCCATTTTTTACTAACCTGACGAACACCACTATGGTAAGCGGGACCGTAAGCGGACCGTTAAACAACCTGACCGGAAAAGACCTGATAATAAAAACAGGTGAAAATACTTTGGTGGAAACAGATTTCAGTATTGCCGGATTGCCCGATGTTAAAAAAGCTTTTTACAATTTTCCAAACCTGAAAGTCAATTCAGGTAAAAATGATTTGGAAATGCTGGCAGGTCCGTCAATTCCGGAAAATATTGAATTGCCTGAAAATCTGAATTTGGAAGTTGTTTTCAACGGAAAAATCACGGCATTTGAATCAACTATTGATTTGACCAGCAGTTTTGGGGCCATTAACCTTGATGCAATGGTTGACAAGGATGAAAATTTCAGTGGTATTATTAGTGTAAACAGTTTTGATGCAGGCAGGCTTCTCAAAGATACTGTTCTTTATGGGCCAGTTTCTTTAACCGCCGAAGTTGAGGGACAGGGGTTGGACAGCGAAACTGTAATGGCCGATATAAAAGGCGAAGTAACGGAATTATACCTCAACAGATATACATACCAGAACCTGACATTAAATGGAACTCTTGCCGGACAGAATTTTTCGGGAAAAATAAATCTGGATGATGAGAATGCAATATTCAATTTTGAAGGTTTCGTGGGATTGAAGCCTGGAGAGGAATTCTACCAGTTCAGGTTGGATGTACCCGGGGCCGACCTTCAGAACCTCAACATTACAAAAGAGGATATACGAGTTGGGTTGGTTGTAACGGCAAATTTTGACGGCAGAACTGTTGATAAATTGTATGGAAAAGTTGGAATTTCGAACCTTACAGTGGCTCAGGGTGAACGGGTTTATGTGCTCGATTCGCTTATTTTATCTTCTGTAAATGAGCCGGGTAAAAGTGAATTTAATATTAGCAGTCCGCTGTTGGATGCAACTTACTCGGGGACCATTTCTCCGGTAGATATTCCATCGGAACTTACGCGTTTTATCAACCATTATTTTTCATTATCCGACACTGTTGGAATAGCCGTAGAAAACAAACCATCTGATTTTAGTTTCGAGATTCAGCTTCATAATCATCCCATTCTTTCACAAATTATTTTGCCACAGCTAAATGTGTTTCAGCCGGGAATCATTCAGGGAAGTTATAACAGCGAAAGTCACGACCTGAAACTAAATGCAACCATGAACAGAATTGTTTATGGAACAACAGAAATTGCTGATCTGGTTATTGATGTAAAATCTGATGTTTCTGAACTGGTCTGGTCGGCGTCAAGCAGCACGGTTTCAAATGATCTGGTAAAACTGGATAACTTTCTTATTGATGGTAAGATGTCAGACAATACCATGCTTGCCGGCCTTTCGTCAATTGATGATGACCAAAGAAAAAAGTTTGTAATCCGTTCGCAAATAACCAAATCGGATGGCAACTACAAACTTGCCTTCGAGCCTGACGATTTCCACCTGATGTATAATCAATGGGAAATAGACCCGGAAAACTATATAGAATTTGGTGACGAAGGGTTTTTAATACATAACCTGTTTATAAAAAATGAGGTAAGTCAGGTCAGAGTCGCTTCTGTAAATCAGCAGTTTAATGATGACCTGAATATTGAACTCAATAATTTCAAACTGGATGATATTTCCCGGATTATCGAAAAAGATACAAGTTTTGTAAAGGGAACGGTGGATGGACGTGCATTGCTTAAGCGGGTAAACAATTCTTATGGAGTAATTGCCGATGCAAAAATCGGCAACCTGCTGGTCAGAGAGGTTCCGGTGGGCGACGTAACCATTAAAGCAACCAACCCCGAAACCGGAAGATTTGATCTGGATGTGAATTTGTCGGGGCCTGACAACAACCTGTCTGCCGTGGGATACTTTATGGCCGATGGCGATAACAATTCAATACATGTAAAAACAGCCATTCAGTCGCTTTCGATGAAAACCATCGAGGCATTTTCAATGGGACAAATATCCGAAGCTTCGGGAACATTGTCAGGAGATTTAACCATTCAGGGAGCTGCCGGTTCACCTGATATTACCGGTGACCTGGTTTTTAATGATGTGTTTGTAAATCCGGCAGTGCTGAATAACCGGCTTCACCTGAGTAATGAAACCATTCAGTTTAAATCCGGAGGCATTTATTTTAATTCGTTTACCCTGTCCGATTCCCGTCAGAATAAAGCAACTATCGATGGTTCTGTTCAGATGAATAAATTCAGCGATTTTGTTTTTGCCCTGCGGGTAGAGGCAACCGACTTTTTGTTGCTCAACACCACCTCGCGTGACAATGAAAATTACTATGGTCGCATGATCATCGACAGCAGAATCAATATAAACGGCCCAATGGCTCAATCGGTTATCAACGGAAATGTGCGAATTAAGCGGGGTTCCAATTTCACTTTTGTTGTTCCCGAAGACAGGCTTACTACCGATAAGGGTGAAGATGTTATTGAATTCAACAGTCCTGAAACTATGAGTCCGATTCTTTACCGCGATGTGAAACCGGAAGCGCCGGCAACAGGTTTTACGGGATTTGACCTGTCCACCATTGTTGAAATTGATAAAGAAGCAACTTTGCGGCTTTTAATGGATCCAACATCCACCGATTCGCTGGTGGTGAGAGGCGAAGCTGCTTTGAGTTTTTCGATTGACAGAAGCGGAAAAATGAGCCTTACCGGAGCCTATAATTTAGATGAAGGTAGTTATCTGGTGTCGCTCGAATCGGTGGTCAAACGCAAATTTGACATTTTGCCCGGAAGCACCATCATCTGGAACGGCGATCCATTGGATGCTGTAATAGCTATCAATGCAAGATATACAGTAAGAGCTGCGCCATACGACCTTGTAGCTTTTCAAATGTCGGGAATGACAGCGGCTGAAAGCGGTGGCTATAAACAACAGTACCCGTTTTGGGTGTTGTTAAATTTGAAAGGCCCGATTCTGCAACCTGTTATAAGTTTCGAAATAGAACTGCCGCCTGATGAAAAAGGAATTTTAGGGGGCGCTGTAAACCAAAAGCTGAACTTGCTGAACGAAGATGAATCGGCGCTGAACAAACAGGTTTTTGCCCTTTTGGTGCTGGGCCGCTTTATTCAGGAAAATCCATTGCAAACGGAATCGGGTGGCACTTCAACTCTGGTGCGCTCAACGGTAGGAAAATTCTTATCTGCCCAGTTAAATCAGTTGACTTCGAAATTAATACCCGGTGTCGAGATGAATTTTGATATCCAATCGTACGAAGATTATCAGGGGGGCCAGGCAGAAGGCCGAACCCAGGTGGAAATTGGCCTAAAAAAACAACTTTTTGATGAACGGCTTTCGGTTCAGCTCGGAGGCACCATTGATGTGGAAGGGGAAAGGGCCAGGCATAACCAGGCAACCGACATTGCCAGCGATGTTCAGATAGAATACCGGTTAACAAAAGATGGCCGCTACCGGCTAAAAGGGTTCAGACATAACCAGTACGAAGGAGCAATCGAAGGCCAGTTGGTGGAAACCGGAGTTGGAATCGTTTATGTCCGTGATTTCAGCCGTTGGAAGAATTTTTTCAGAAGGCTGAAAACGAAAAGTGATTCAATCCAAATCGAAGAAAAGCCATGAAACGAAACATCCGAAATATCAGCATTTCTATTTTTGCCTGTTTGCTGCTTTCGGCATGCAGCGGGTTAAAGCATTTGCCACCCGGTGAAAAGCTTTATACCGGCGCCGATGTTGAACTGAAATACAACGAAAATCTGAATAAAAAGAAAACAAGATTTATTGAAAATGTTGCTAAAACCGGCATTCGCCCTGAACCAAATAAAAGTTATCTGGGAATGCGCCCCCGGTTGTGGTTGTATATGGTAACCAGCGACAACCCACATACCTGGTTTGGAAAATGGCTCAGAAAAAGAGGAAAAGCACCGGTATATCTGAGCCATGTAAAACCAGGAGCAACTTCCGGCATCATAGATGCGCGGCTGTTTAATATTGGCATTTTTAACGGGATTACCGGTTATGAGGTTGTTGAGAAAGAACACAAAGCCAAAATAATCTACACCAGTTATATTCACAAACCTTATACATTTGGCGAACAAACTTATGCCATTACTGACGACAGTTTGAAGCAGGCAATACTTTCAGAAAAAGAAAAAACCTTGATAAAACCTGGCAATGATTATAATCTCGAACTTTTGCGCGCCGAAAGAAGCCGGATTGATGCCGTGCTGAAAAACAAAGGGTATTTCTATTTCAATCCCGACTATTTGCTTTTTAAAGCCGACACATCCTCAGCCGACCGTGTCGTATCAGTCCAACTTACATTAAAAGACAGTATTCCGGATGAAGCACTGACAGTTTACAGCATCAATCGTGTTTTTATTGATCAGGATTACACCTTAACCGAGGAAATTTCAGACAAATATGCAGACACTTTGCAATACAGCAATTTTGTGTTTCGGGGCTCAAATTCAAATCAGAATATCAGGCAGCGGGTTATATTAAAATCGGTTTATCTCAGGAATGGCGAAGTCTATTCGAGGCAAAATCATAACATTACGCTAAACCGGTTGATGTCGATGGGTAATTTCAAATTTGTGCAGGTAAAATTTGCCGATAGCGATTCAACCGCTGCAGGTTTGCTGGATGTGGATATTTTGATGACCACCATGCCCCGCAGAACATTCAGGGCAGAAATGGATATGGTGTCGAAATCGAACAATTTTGCCGGGCCGAGGATAAACCTGAGCCTGTTGAACCGGAATACATTCAGAGGAGCCGAGTTGTTAAACCTGAACCTGGGAGGATCATACGAAGCCCAACTGAGCGGTAAATCCGAAAACTTATATTCCTATTCCTTTAATCCTCAGCTCGAAATCACTTTTCCGCAACTGCTTGCTCCTTTTAATCCCGGCACTAAAAACAGCCTCTTTATACCCACTACACGGTTTTCGCTTTCCTACAATTATCTGAAAAGGGTAAACTATTTCGATATGCAGACTTTTCAATTGGGTTTTGGCTACCGGTGGAGAGAAAATATAAGGAAACAGCATGATTTTAGCCCGGTAAGTTTAAGTTTTACTTCACTGGCCAATGAATCTGATGTTTTCAAAGAGTTGCTGGCAGCCAATCCGTATTTAAAGAAAAGTTATGAAGAGCAGTTTGTAGCCGGTGCCAACTATTCGTTTACTTACAACGAGCAGGTTATGCCGTTTAAAAAAATGCAGTTCTTTTTTCAGGGTACGGCCGAAACGGCAGGAAATGCATTTACACTGGCAAAGATAATCGGCGGCGAAAAACCCTCGTCCGGGAATCCGGCTACCATAGCAGGTTCCATCTATTCCCAGTTTGCCAAACTGAGTACCGATTTTCGCGGTTATTATACGCTTGATGCAAACAACAAGCTGGCCATGCGTTTTTTTGCCGGTGTGGCCAAACCCTACGGAAACTCTTCTATACTGCCCTATTCAAAGCAGTTTTTCAGTGGCGGCGCCAATAGCCTGCGTGCGTTTCAAATCAATTCTGTTGGGCCGGGCACTCACTTTCAGGATGGAAGCACCAGGGGTTTTCTTCAGTTGGGAGGCGACATTAAGCTCGAACTAAACGGAGAATACCGCTTTACCATTTACCGGTTTTTCAAAGGCGCCCTTTTTGCCGATGCCGGAAATGTGTGGTTGCATAAGTCGAGCCCTGCCAGCATTGGAAGTCCGTTTGTGTTTTCGCAGTTTATGAATGAAATTGCTGTAGGCGCAGGTGCTGGTATCCGGTTCGATATTTCTTTCTTCCTTTTGCGGTTCGATCTGGCCTTTCCGCTAAGAAAACCCTGGCTCGAAGAAAACCACCGCTGGGTTGCCAAACAGATTGACTTTGGCAGTTCTGCCTGGCGAAAAGACAACCTGATTCTTAATGTGGCCATCGGATACCCGTTTTAATGCCTTGACAATAATTTTTGTGTTTTTGTCAAAATATTCAAATATCAATCATGAAATAACAAATAAATTCCAATTTCGAAAATTCAAAATTCCAGGTAAGATGAAGATTATTGGAATTTAATGAATTGACATTTGGAAATTTTTTGTGATTTGTTTTTTGTCAATTGTCATTTCTTGTTCAGGTGTGAATTATGTAATTAATATTTCAAATTATGTAACATTTAATTTTCCAAATGTTCTCACCTTACTTTCATTATTATTCACTTAAAAAGTTCAAAATGAAAAAATCGATTTACCACCTTACTTTTATTGCCCTGATAGTTGGTTTGGCATTTACATCCTGCGTATCGGGCAAAAAATTTGCAGCCTCCGAAACAAGAGCAGATGAGCTGCAAATGGAGAAAACAACAGCACTGAACCAACTGAATGAAAGCAAAATGGCGGAGATGAAATTAAAAGATGAAATGGCTTCCCTTCAAAAAGAAAAAGATACATTTCAAAAAGAATATAATGCCATTCAAAATGACCTGATGTTGCTCTCTTCCGAATCAAATATGACCATCAGGGACCAGGCCACGCGCTTAAAAGAACTTCAGGATATTATTCAATCTCAAAACGACAAAACCACCAGTCTGAAAAATTCAATTTCAAAAGCGCTGTTAAATTATAAAACAGACGAATTGAATGTTTACCAGAAAGACGGAAAAGTTTATGTTTCGCTCGAGGAAAAACTGCTGTTCAAATCGGGCAGCGATGTGGTTGACCCGAAAGGGAAAGAAGCGCTAAAATCGCTGGCAAATGTACTGAACAGCACCAACGATTTCACAGTGGACATTGAAGGACATACAGATGATGTTCCTATAAAAACCCAAAGATTTAAAGATAACTGGGATTTAAGTACCGCCCGGGCTTCATCCATCGTTCGTATTCTTACCAAAGATTATGGTTTTGATGCGGCGCGTATTACAGCTTCCGGTAAAAGCGAGTTTCACCCGGTAAACCTTAACAAATCAGTTGAAGATCGCGCAGGAAACCGCAGGACTGAAATTATTCTTTCGCCTGATTTGCAGGAGATATATAAGCTTTTGTACCAGTAAAATTTTATTGCTGGTATTAAAAAGCTGCATCACCGCACTCCAGTATTGGGGTGCGGTGTTTTTTTGTTAATGTGTGAATGATGTAAATCCAGATGAAAATTGTGTAAGTAGTGAACCTGCAAATTAGCTTATTTTTATGGGATTGATTTATGATTTGCATTTAAAAATTAAAACGTAATGACCAAAATTCAATTCAATAACGCACTTAATAATTTTAGGGACAAGCTGTATTATTATGCACTCCGTTTAACATCCGATGCGGAACGCGCAGACGATTTGTTGCAGGAAACCATGCTGAAAGCGCTGACTTACCGCGACAAATTTAAGCAAGACACAAATTTCAAAGCATGGGTTTATACCATCATGAAAAACACATTTATTAATGAATACAGAAGGAATTTAAAAACAAGAAACACGTTCGATAATTCAAACAACGATTTCCATTTAATATATTCAAACGATAAAGTTTATCCGGCGCCCGATTCTTTTTACCGTTCCAAAGAAATACACAACAGCATTGATGCGCTTGAAGACGAATACAGAATCCCTTTTACTATGTTTTTTGAAGGATACAAATACAAAGAAATAGCGGAAGAGCTTGATTTACCCCTTGGTACCGTTAAAAGCAGAATCTTTTTCACCCGACAAAAGCTGAAAAAATCATTGAAGGAATATTCGGATAATTAATACTAATCGGGTGTCGGATTAAGTATGAATTGCAGGAATTGTCATTGCGGGTTTTTGCCTGATTATTTTTGTTAGGAATAATGAGGGGATGACAGTAAAATCCAAAATACAAATAGCAAACAAATCCCAATGGTCCAATAATTCAAATTCGAAATTTTTCAAAATAAGATTGTTTCGGGAATTGCTGTTTTTTTGATTTTCGTGATTATTTGAAATTTGGTTTTTGTCAATTGTTATTTGTTGAGGCAATGTGTGAACTATGTAAATTTTTAAAAGAATTGTGTAATGTTTTTCAACTGCAAATACTATAATTTTAAATTGGGTTACTGGCATCTGTTTCAAAATATAAAAATAGGTACAATAACAATGCAGGATGCTGGAACGTGAAAAACATAAATGATTCTGAAAATTAAAAATATGGTAAGTAGTCGTTGTAAAACTTTTGTTCAGGAAGAAATGAACAGACTGGGAGTTTACAGCATTACCGTTGAGTTGGGTGAAGTGGAGTTAAGTGAGAATTTACCCGAAGAGAAATTACGGCTACTTGACATTGCTCTCAGGAGCGCCGGATTGGAATTACTTGAAGATAAAAAACACCACCTGGTGGAAGATATTAAAGCGGCTGTTCATGAGTTGGTGTATCATACGGATGACATTCCCAAACCTAATTATTCAGATTTTATCAGTCAAAAAATCAATCTCAGTTACACATCCCTAAGCAATACTTTTTCGAAAACGCAGGGAACAACCATTGAAAAATATATTATTGAACAGCGAATAGAACGAATTAAAGAATTGCTTATTTACACCGACAACACTTTGGATGACATGGCTTTTAAATTACACTACAGCAGTGTGGCTCATCTTTCAAATCAGTTTAAAAAATCTACCGGAATGACTCCTTCTTTTTATAGAAAACATAGAAATCCCCACTCCAATTATTTAACTTAAACCTATTTATTGTTCCTGTATCCAACAAATTTCAACTCTGTTTAGATTTTTATTTTTTTTAGGAGTGTAGCTCATTATGGTAAAAACACATAATAAAAAACCTTATTCTTTTATTAACCTTAGTAACCAGCCTAAAAACTCCACTGAATCAAGACCTTATTACCTAATTGAAAAGTTTCTGTTTCTTTTGTAATAATCAGATAAACAATAAGGGAATAAGGTCAAAGTCAGTTCGGGGTCTGCTAAATTACTAAGGTTATGAATTGAAAATAAGGTTTTATGAATCCTGAATTTTCACAAGGCAAAATAATTTTCTTTGTACTAAAACCTTATTTCTTTTATCAACCTTAGTAACCACCCGAAACTCCACTAAACCATAACCTTATTACCTAATTGAAGGATTTATCGTTTTCTGATAATAACGAATAAACTCATTATATTCCTCCTCAAAAGTTTTGTTACGATGGTGTTCTGGTTGATTTAAAATATATCTGCAAACATTTTCAATATCTCCTTTGGAGACGGAAAAAGCAGAAGCCGATTGCTGCCAAGAGAACTTCCCGCTACACAAATTATTATCGTTTATAAAATTTTCTGAACTGTTTGCAATTACCGTAGCAATAGTTTCTTCGGAGATGGCCGGAGAACGGGAAATTAAAAAATGAACGTGTTCAGGATTAGCATAAATGGCATACATCTTACAACCTTTGTTATTCACAATTCCTGTTATATACTTTTCAATTCGCTCTCTGAATTGTGGTTTTATCATTGCTATTCTGTGATGAGTAACAAACACGAAATGTGTATAAAGGTTATTGTATTCGATTTTCATAACAGTTTGACTTTTAATAGTTTTAAAGATTCGTGTTAACTTGTGTTATTTTAAGAACATAAAGATACAAAATAAGGGAATAAGGTCAAGGTCATTCGGAGGTTTGCCATTTTACTGAGGTTAAAAATTGGAAATAAGGTATTTTTGCTGATAAATAATAAGCTTATAAACTGGCATTGTTACTGAGGCTAAGGATTGAAAATAAGGTTTTTTTAATTTAAAAAGGCCACCGTTGAAAAACAACGACAGCCTTTTTTTGTGAACTTGAAATATATAGAACTAAAAACGGTAACCAAGCGAAAGTCCGTAACCTGTATTTTTAAGTATTGAATTATTTTCACCGGTAATGCGGTTGTCTGTAGGATTGATATCGAGCAATCCGAGTTGTGTATTCAGTTGCAAGAACAAACCGGCCGGTAACTCATAACCGAAAAAGAGGTTGGCACCGGCATCAAACGGTTTTACATACACTGTGGTAAGCGGGTCGCCCGATGCCACCTCCTTTTTAAATTCAATATCATTCTCAACTGAAACACCGCCACCTTCGTAAATGGCTTTGCCACCAATTCCATAAGCCACATAAGGGCCGAATCCGAGCATAAAATAACCACTGCCCACCGGGGCTTTATAAACAAAATTCAACGGTAATTCAATGTACGACAGCTTGTATGTGCTGTTTAATATTCCTATATTTTCAGCTCCTTTGGTACTGAACATCAACCCCGGTTGAAAGTAAAACTCAGGGGCAACAGGAAGCTGAATATTGACTCCGGCATGATAACCAATGAGCATGTCATTTTCAAGTTTGTTGCCGCTCATGTCCTTTCCGTTCAGGTTTTGTAAATTAACGCCACCAAGAACTGCAAAGGAGGTTTTTGAACCGGCAAGTCCCTGGGCAAATGCCATAGAACCCGTAAGTGCAAAAATTAAAATCAAAGAAAATAGTCTTTTTTTCATTTTTATAAATATTTGTAACGTGTTATACCAATTATTTTTCAAACTGAGCCTTAAGCGAAGTTTTAAATTAGAATGGTTAATGCCGATAGACAATTGAAAAGACTTAAAGAGTGAAGCGATTTTAAGGCTCAATTCAATTGCTAATCGGTATTAAAAATTAATTCGATGCTTCTTTTTCAGCTTCAGCCTTCATTTTTTCGTTGGCAGTAATCATAAATTCAACCCTGCGGTTTTGAGTACGGCCATCTTCTGTATTGTTTTCATATTTAGGTAATTCTTCGCCAAAACCTTTAATCACTAAACGGTCAGTTGCAATTCCTTCTCCCGTCAGGTAACCTGAAACTGTTCTTGCCCGTTGCTCCGATAAGGTCTGGTTATAAGCTACACTCCCTTTACTGTCAGTATGTCCCTGAATTTCAATATCGGTCTCTGCATAACTATTCAGTACGGTAACCAGTTTATCCAGGTTTGTTTTGGCTTCATTCGACAAATTCGATTCATCGAAACCAAACAAAACATTACTGCTGAATTCTACTACAATACCTTCACCAACGCGTTCAACTTTTGCGTCGGGTACATTTTTTGCAATTTCTTCAGCCTGTTTGTCCATTTGACGGCCAATTACAGCGCCTGCGCCACCACCAACGGCAGCTCCAATTATTGCCCCAAGGGCAGTATTTCCCGAAGCACGACCTATTACTGCACCGGCAGCACCTCCCGAGGCAGTTCCAATAGCTGCTCCTTTTTGTGTTTTATTCCACGAAGCACAACCCGTAAAAAGGAACACTGTGCTTAAAACCACGAGTAAACCCATTCTTAACTTTTTCATTTTCTGTTTTTTTATTTTTATAACATTTGTTTAAATACATTATTTCCAAACAGCCGGACAATTCTTACATCTTTTGTTCCCGTAACTGCGTATTCAATCTGTAATCTTCCATTTTTAATTCAGGTGAATTTTGAATGGTTTTTAACTGGTTCCTGAGTTTCAGTACATCCTGTTCAACAACTGACTTCTGCAAATCATTTTTCCAGCTTATTTTTAATTTATTTGTAGTTGCCATATCAATACATTTTGAATTATACTTTACAGTTAATTTATTTTCATCAAAGGTAAGCTGCCCAAAACAGCGAAATGTTACACAATTCAGAATAAGAGTTACATTATTCACACATTATAGGTTACGGCAAATTCTATGTTAACATCATATTTTAATTTGGAATTTGTCTTAAACGCCGCATTCCGGCGGTGTTTCTTAAAAATGTGGGAATAATGTAAACTTTTCAAGGAATTATATAACGCCTGAATTATACAAGTTTTCTAATTTTCGCATTTTAAAAATGAAAAGATGAGCAGGGGAATTTTATCTAACCGGAGTGCCGTATATGTTATTGCAGTGCTTGTAATAATTGTTGCGTTTCTGCTCCTGGGCGGAACAAAGTGGATAACAGGTGCAATGCATGGAGGAGGATCATTGGCCAATTTAAACTGGATTCAGATACTGATAGGTTTAATTCTTGGTTTTTTGCTCGGGGTAATTGTATCAAAAAGAAGAAGAAAATGGTTATAGGCATAATTAATAGGAATACTTTCCCCAGCGCAAAGGAAATCTTCTGTCTGCCAGTAATATTAAATGTATTGAATATTGTAACTTTAATACCACAAAAAAATCTATTTTTGATATTTTAGTAATAGTATTTTATTAAATCATATACATTGAAAACTAAAAAAATAAAACCAGAAGTTTCTACTGTAAAAAAGGCTGCTGGTATAAAAACAAGTAAGTTTCCAATAGTTGGAATTGGTGCTTCGGCCGGTGGACTGGAAGCATTGGAGCAATTTCTGAAAAATGTACCCGAAAAAAGCGGAATGGCCTATGTGGTTGTTCAGCATTTGGATCCTACACAAAAAGGAATGCTCCCTGAATTGCTTCAGCGGGTTTCCAATATGAAGGTTTTTCAGGCTGAAGACCTTATGAAAGTGAAACCTGACTGTGTGTATGTAATTCCACCAAATAAAAGTATGTCCATTTACAAAGGAGTACTCCACTTGTTTGATCCGGTTGAAGCCCGGGGCCTTCGTCTTCCAGTCGATTTTTTTCTGCGCTCGCTGGCCGATGATCAGAAGGAGGATGCTGTTGGCATTATTCTTTCAGGAATGGGCTCCGACGGAAGCAGCGGAATTCGGGCCATAAAAGAAAAAAACGGAACTGCACTGGTGCAGGAACCCGAAACGGCCCGGTTCGACAGCATGCCCCGAAATGCCATCGACTCTGGGTTGGTTGATTTAGTGGCTCCGGCGGAAAAATTGTCTGCTGAACTTATTAATTTCCTTAAACATATTCCTTTAATTAAATCAAACCTGAATAGTGAAGTAAAAGACAAAAGCGCACTGGAAAAAATTATCATTTTGCTGCGAACACATACCGGAAACGATTTTTCGCTGTATAAAAAAAATACGGTTTACCGGCGAATCGAAAGGCGAATGAGCGTTCATAAAATTGATGGAATATTTTCGTATGTTCATTTTTTGCAGGAAAATCCAAAGGAAGTACACATCCTGTTTAAAGAGTTAATGATTGGAGTAACTAACTTTTTTCGCGATGCACCAGCCTGGGAAAAACTGAAAGAAAAGGTATTTCCTGAACTGATTGAAAAAATAAAGCCCAATTCGCAACTGAGGGCCTGGGTACCTGGTTGCTCTACAGGAGAGGAAGCCTATTCACTGGCTATTATATTTAAGGAAACGCTGGAAAAAATTAACCCAAATGCAGGAATATCATTACAAATTTTTGCTTCCGATATCGACAGCGATGCGATTGATACTGCCCGCAAAGGATTGTTCCCTGATAATATTGCCACCGATGTGTCGCCCAAAAGGCTGAACCGGTTTTTTATCAAAACAGATGAAGGTTACCGAATAAATACCGAAATAAGGGAAATGATTGTGTTTGCGCAACACAACATTATTATGCATCCGCCTTTTACCAATTTAGATATTATCTCGTGCCGGAATCTGCTTATATATTTGGACCCGGAATTACAGCGAAAATTGCTCGGGTTGTTTTACTACAGCCTAAACCAAAAAGGATTTTTAATGCTCGGAACGTCAGAAACACTTGGTGAACAAAGCCATCTTTTTACTCCGGTTGATTCATCACAGAAAATTTTCAAACGATCTGATGCCAACCTGAACCCACAATTATTAGACTTTCCTTCTTCATTTACCCGAACCAAACCTGGTAACTTTGAAAACACTGAATCTGAAAAACCAATGACAAACATTCAAACACTTGCCGATCAACTGCTGCTGCATCAATTTTCGCCTGCCGGGGTTTTGGTAAACGAAAACGGCGATATTTTATACATTAGCGGACGAACGGGAAAATACCTGGAACCCGCAGTGGGTAAAGCAAACATGAATATTTTTGCCATGCTGCGGCCTGGCTTCGAAAACGATTTTGCCATTGCATTCCGTAAGGCGGTAAGGAACAAAGAAGCCGTAGTGTTGCATCACGTTAAAATAGGCACAAACGGAGGCACAATCAGTTTAAATGTAACCATTCATTGGATTAGTAAGCCGGAACCTTTGAATGGTAAGCTATTGATAATTTTTACTGATGTTCCGCAGCTTGCCAACACCAAACTACCAGAGAAAAAAGGAAGAAAAACAGTTGCCAGCATTAGGGAGGCCGAATTGGAGAAAGAGTTGCAGCATACCCGCGAAGAGATGCAAAATATTACGGAAGAGATGCAAACTTCGCAGGAAGAGTTGAAATCGACCAATGAAGAATTGCAGTCAACCAACGAAGAACTGCAATCAACTAACGAAGAACTCACCACCTCTAAAGAAGAAATGCAAAGCCTGAATGAAGAACTTCAGACGGTAAACGCCGAATTAATGGCGAAAGTGGAAGACTATTCGCGGGTAAACAACGACATGAAAAACCTGCTTAACAGCACCGATATTGCAACGTTGTTTCTCGACAAGGAATTAAATATCCGCCGCTACACCAATCAGGCAACCAAAATATTTAAGCTCATAAAAAGCGACATTGGACGTCCATTTACCGACCAGGTTTCACAACTTATTTACCCCGACCTGCCAGAAGATGCAAACGAAGTTCTGAGAACGCTCATTTTTATTGAAAAGCAAATTCCAACCAAAGACGGGAGGTGGTTTTCCATCCGCATTATGCCCTACCGCACCTTCGACGATCGGATTGACGGACTGGTTATTACGTTTATAGATATTTCAGAATTGAAACTGGTGGAAGAAAAATTGCTAAAAATGAATCAGGAAAACCGGCTGCTCGTTGAAACTTCTTCCAGGGTAATTCTTAAAATATCAGCCGACTGGAAAATTATGGAATTTAATTCAGCGGCTGAAACATTTTTTGGCAAAAAGCGGGAAGATGTTACAGAGCATAATTTTATAGAATTATTTATACCTAAGGCAATTCGAAAAAGGACGGAACAAAAAATGAATAAACTGCTAAAAAAACCTGGAATTTACGATATTAAAATGAAGGTAATGGCAGCCGATGAAAAAGAACCTGAAACAGAATGGTCGGTTAATGTTTTATTTAATCAACTTGAAATACCTTCAGAAATAATAATATTCACAAAAAACAATTAAGTTATGATGAACGAGGAAATTGATTTTACCGATGCAAAAATATTGCGTGAGAGAGCTGAAAAGCTACTAACTGAAAAACATAAAAAAGAGAACGATGCATTTAAGGAAATCAATGCAAATAAACTTCTGCACGAATTACATGTGCATCAGATTGAACTGGAAATGCAAAATGAAGAGTTGCGACAGGCCTACGAAAAAGCGGAATCGGCTCTGAAAAAATATATTTTAATATTTGAATTATCCCTGATAGGATATTTCACTCTTGAATCTGACGGAACCATTTGCGAGTTAAACTTTACCGGTGCCGAAATGCTTGGTGAAAGACGCTTTACCTTGATAAACAGCAATTTTAAACTTTTTGTTTCAGAAGAATCAAGGCCGGTTTTTAATGATTTTTTCAGTAAAGTATATACCAGCAACACAAAAGAATCGTGCGAAGTGTTGCTTGGCTATAACAAAGAGCCTCTGTGCCGGGTTTATATGGAAGGCGTAATTACCGAGGATGACCAAAAATGCCTGTTGTCGGTCGTCGATATTTCGAAAATTGGATTGAAAAATAAATCATAATTAAATTTCGATAATAAATTTGCAATTCTAAAATGTGTGAATGATGTAACTCTTTCCCCAAATTGTATAACGCTTTCGGATTCTGAATGAATTACCTTTAGCTTATCGAAGTAATTTCAAAATTTAAAACTGAAAGAGATGAAAGCACAAAAATCAGCCTCCCTGGAAACGGCATCTTCGTTTTTACCTGATATAATAGTTGTAACAGCCGAAAATGGTAAAACTATTTTTTACCAGGAAAACCAGATTATTTTTACTGCCAACAATTTTTAAACCGCATAAAACCCGCCAATTGCAAATAAAAAAAATTATAATTTCAGCATGTATTTTGCTGACAACTTACACACTTACTGCTGATGAACTTTCAGAATCCATTAGCCTATTCATAAATAATAAACCCGCAGGTTTATCGTACGAAATTGATAATGAAAACCTTTATTCAGGCAAGGCACTTCAGCAATTTTATCAAAACCGCAATTATGCTCCGGCATGGATTAATTCCAAAGCCCCAATATGGATAAATTCGAATATTCCACCCTGGATTAACGCAAATTCACCCGTTCGTATTAATTCAGATTCTCCTGCCTGGATTGAATCCGATATCCCTGTCAGAATTAACTCCAATGCGCTTGGAAAAAATGGTTACGTGCTTTTGGAATATATCCGGCAGGCAACCAGGCATGGACTGCATCCATCCGATTACCATTTATTCCTGCTCGAAAAGTACATCGATCAAACCGTGTTGTTTAAGGCAATGGATAACGAAGAAATGATGAAACTGGATGTTTTGCTAACCGATGCATTTTTATTGCTGGGACTGCACTTGTATTACGGCAAGGTTGATTCAGAAAAAGAAGGTGAAACCTGGACGATACAACGCAAAGAACCGGAATTGCAGTTAAACCGCAAATTGGATGAAGCGCTGACAGCCGGTGATATTGCCAACGGTTTGAATTTGCTTGCACCGAGGTACCGCTCCTACTGGATGATGAAAGAAGATTTGGCATTTTTTCTTGGGTTGGAAAATGAACCCTGGCCGGTCTTAATTTCAGATACCACAATTAATCCGGGCCAGTCAAACATTTTACTTCCAAAAATAAAAAAACGGCTGATAAAACTGAGGTATCCGTTATCAGACAGTGTTTCTGTAACTTATGATAAAGAACTTGAAAAACAACTGAAGAATTTTCAAAAAGACTGGGGTTTAAATGCCGACGGCGTAATTGGAAAGGGAACGTTGCTTGCACTGAACACCAGGCCGCGCTTACTTATAAACCAGTTAAGGGTTAATTTGGAACGGTTCAGATGGCTTCCGTTAGATGAACCCCGAAAGTACCTGATGGTAAACATTGCAGGTTTTGACATGGTTCTGATTGAGGGAATTGATACCCTTATTTACATGCGGGCCATTGTGGGAAAAGATTACCGCGAAACGCCTGTTTTTGATGCACGGATGACATACATTGTTTTTAGTCCAAACTGGACCGTTCCCCCAACTATTTTATGGAACGATGTAATTCCCGAACTGCGCAAAGGACCTGAATACCTGAAACAAAAAAATATGAAACTGCTCAGGTACAACGGTTCAGAAATAGCCTACAGCGAAATTGACTGGATAAAAATATCCAGAAATAATTTCCCCTATATGGTACGCCAAAACCCTGGTTCTGAAAATGCACTGGGCAAAGTGAAGTTTATGTTCCCGAATAGCCATAACGTTTATATACATGATACTCCATCGAGGGGATACTTTGCACGCGACGACCGGGCCATGAGCTCGGGTTGCATAAGAGTTGAAAAACCTTTTGAACTGGCAGAATTGCTGCTGGCCGATTCACCGGAGTGGCCTTCCGTAAAAATTCATACGGCCATGCAGCAGAACAAAGAACAAATAGCAAGCCTTAAAACCCCTGTTGATGTGCTGATATTGTACCTCACTGCATGGACCGACGGCAACAGACGTGTACAGTTCAGAAAAGACATTTATTTGAGGGATGATTTGATAATGAATGCCTTAAAACAAAAACCGCAAGCAGAAAAAATAAAAATTATCCCTTTTTAAAAGAAGGTAATTTTCTGATAACCGGCGATTTTGAAAGATAGCTTTCTGTGGGAGCGTAAACAAAAAGGCATGTTCCTTCTTTAATGGTTTCAATAATTTCAGCGCTCAATTCTTCAGGCACAGCCGGGCACCCCAGACTTCGGCCAAGTCTGCCGTTTTTCTCAATAAATTCAGAAGACACATAATCTGCTCCATGAATAACAATGGCGCGTTCCCGTGCTTTATCGTTTATTCCGTGTTCTATACCGTTAAGCCGGAGGGAAAAGCCATGTTTTCCGAAATAAGTTTCACCCGTGGTATAAAAACCGGGACTGCTGGCGTAGGAACCTGGCTTGTTGGAAAAATTTTCGGCCATCACATCGCCCGAATTTCGCCCGTGAGATACAAGGCAATGATACAACACCTTCGCCTCAGCAAGGTCGAGCACCCAAAGTCTTTCCTGGTTCGACGGCAGGCTGAAATCAATAATGGTTATCACTTCGGGTCGGGTTATAGTTTGTTCTTTTTTCAGGATTTCGTAACCGGAAAGTGCGGTTTGAAGTAAGTCGGTGGAAGGAAGTCCGGAAGCATTTTCAGTAATGGTTCGTTCAAATTTTTCAATCAACAGCGTTGGGTTATCCGCTCTGTTGGATGCACCACTCCACTCATTTACCGAAGAAACCAGAACCAACATCAAAAAAACTAAAACGATTTTTTTTGTCCGCATGGGCTAAAAGTAATTGTTTATTTCAATTCAAACGTCGTGTACCAAAATATATTTCAGCCATTTCCCATTTTTTAATTTTTATTAACCTACTTTTATTCAGTTAATTAATATTTAAGTGATTACAACTGATAAAAGACGATGGATTGAGATAGCAGCAGTTTTGGCAACAGGTTTACTTAAATATGTTTTAATGGACTGGCTGAATTTCCGTGCGCTCTATATTGCGGCTGCATGCATTTTTTGGTCGGTTTACATTTATAAAAGATACCGGCAGAATAACTTCATTTTGCAGGAATGGGGATTCCGGAAAAATCATTTCAAACAGGCATTTCTATTTCTTTTACCATTTGCGTTGGTAATGGTTGCAGGCATTGTTTGGTACGGCATTTTTTACAATGCCATCTTTTTGAACTGGCATGTCATTCCGGTTTTTGTGTTTTATCCGGCGTGGGGTATCATTCAGCAGTTTCTGGTGGTGGCGCTGGTTGCAGGAAATTTGCAGGAAATAAAAGTGGTAAATCTTAGTAAATCCGGAATTTTTCTATTGACCTCCCTGGTATTTGCCTGGGTTCATTACCCCAGCCTGCCTTTAATGGTTTTTACTTTTTTTATGGAGCTTATATTTTTGGCTGCATATTTTAAATGGCGAAACCTTTGGGTTTTGGGTTTGTATCACGGCTGGGTGGCCAGTTTGCTTTTGTTTTTTGTGCTGGGACGTGATTTGTGGAATGAACTATGGACGGTGTTTTAAAAGGGTGCGGGAATTCTCCCACCGAAGATTCTTTTGGAAGATTCGCCACTGCTGGTTCTTATTTGTAATTTGTGTCTATCTGGCAGACAAAACAAACACTAAAAAACCTTATTTTTTTAACGACCTGAGTAGCCGGTCAAAGTCATGTTTTGACTTGTAAAAAAGTCTTTCAAATTATTTATATTTGTTTGTTTCAATATGAATTTAGTTTAAAAATAAAAAACTTAGATACCGTTACGAAAAAACAGAAGGACAAGAGAATGTTGCAAAACCGTAAATGAAGTATCTTTGAACAAATAATATGACATTATATGATTGGTGCTAAGCAGTTGGCAAAAGAAATAAAACAGCATTTAAATGAATCGCTGAACAATATTGTTTCAGATGTTGTAATCTTCGGATCAAGAGTCAAGGGAAATGCAACTGAAAATTCCGACTACGATGTTTTGGTTGTTCTCAATACCAACTATGATCGTAAGGTTCAAAGAGCCATCAACGATTTGTGTTACGATTTTGATCTGAAATACAATATATTTCTTGACACACAAATTATTTCTGAATTCGAACTTAAAAATAGCATACGAGGCAAACATCCTGTTTTTAGAAATGCCTTAAAAGAAGGGTTACATGCATGATAAGTAACAGCGACCGCGAAATCCTAATTCAATACAGACTTGACCAGGCAAAGCAGGCCATTGGCGAGGTAAGTAAATTGATAGAAATGGATTTGCTGAATGTGGCAGTAAACAGAATTTATTATGGCATTTTTTACAGCTTAACCGCATTGGCTTTAAAATACGAATTCTCTTCGTCAAAGCACGGGCAGTTAATAGGCTGGTTTAACCAAACTTTTATTAAAACCCGGCAAATTGACGTGAAGTATGGAAAAATTATAAGAGATGCATACAAAAACAGAAGTGATGGCGATTACGCACCGTTTATATCATTCTCAAAAGAAGATGTTCAGGACATGCAGAAAGATATGATTAATTTCATAGAACGAATTAACTCCTTTCTTTGAATATTGTCTGAATAGAATTACTTTTTTGTCACCACAACGAACAGTTCCCTCAAAAAATCATCTGTTCCCAAAAAATGTAACTTATTTAAATATGAAAAAAACGTTTCAGGTCGGTGGCTTTTTTTAACCGGTAATGAATAAACAACAAAAGCATGGCAATTAGCACAACGGAAACCATCACAATCAGGCTCCACCCGACATAAACTGAGCTTCGGAAATAAATGGAAATCATTCCTTCAATACAAATACAAAGCACTCCAGCGGCAATCATTGAATATGCAATAACATTCATACCCTTTTGTTTCGCATTGCGAATCAAGTAAATGAGTATAATTAAAGTAATATAAAAAGCCAGCAACAGAGGAATTCCCAGTTTTATCTCCCAACCGGTGTCGCCGGCATACACATCGAACAGAATAAATAGTCCGGTAACCGACAAAAAACTGAGAGCCACCATAAGTGTAATTTTATTGCGCAGAAATGTATTCAGTGTAAAATTGATAAATAAAACCAGGCTAATCGTCGCCGGGTATTTCGACCAGGTAATGGTTCTGTTTTCAATAAAATCGATAAGTAGGGTGATAATTATACCGGAAATAAGAATCAACCCGGATATTTGCCAGAATATTTTTCTTTTCTGAAAACCGGTCAGGCGCTGATAATCCGTCAACAGTTTTTCTTCCCGGTGTGTTTTGCCCGATCTTATCAGGGATGAATTTTCAGTGATTTTATCCAGAAGCGGTTCCCCGCATAACGAGCAAAAATTGGCATTTTCTTCTGATTCCACTCCGCAATTCTGACATCGTTTCATAATCTGTTAATTTTATGTTTCCCATTCAACTGTAATCTTCTGTTCGCGCAAAAACTGCAGAAACTTTTCTTCAAATTCAAACGATTGTGTCATATTACCAAAACTCAGCACCAGCTTATCGCCAAATCCGGCAACACCGCAATTTAACTTCAGTTTTTTGTTAGGTGGTGGCGGTGTCATAACAAAATAGTCAATTAACCTGCCGGTTTCATCGGACAAATCTATTTTACCCAAATTGGTAAGCACTCCGCTGTACTGGTTAGTTCCGAGCGAGTAGTATTTCATGCGCAGGATCAAACTTTTCAAAAACAAAGGTATTCCCCTTACAAACAGCTTTCTTTCACTTCCTACATTTCTCGAAATATTCTTATGAATCAGTTTTTCATCGGTTTCCAATTTTGTTTGGTGATAAACCGATTTAATAATTTCATCGAACGTGTAATGCCCCAGACGCAAATCAATTTCAGGCATTACAAACAGGGTAAAATTCCGCATGGTTTTCGAGGGGAATATATTGCGTAAATTTACCGGTACCTGAACCCGAAGCTTTTTTCGTTTTTTGTACTTGCTGTATTTATTCAAACCTTCAAAAATTTCCTGCAAAATATACAGATAAACCGATGTAAGATAGACCGTTATGCTTACCTCCTTTTTGTGAGCAACCTCTTTTATTTGTTCCAGCGAAACAATGGCCTTGAGCACCGTAAAGCGGGGTACAGGTTTTAACGGATAAGGAAGATGAAAAGCCATAGACCGTTTTACCATTGGCGGGATTTCTGCTTTAAAATAGCGGCTATAAGCATCTTCGTATTCTTCTTCCGAAATCCGGTCAACCCTATTGTTAACCTGATATTCTGCCGGAATTTTAGCGCCGCATTCACCTGAATACACAATCAGTATGGTTTTGAAAAATTCCAGCGCCCCACTCCCATCGGTTAAAATGTGCGAACATTCAATGCTGAGGCTATTGCCTTTAACCGCGATTCGTGTTAACAGGCTTCCATTGGGAAATTTCCTGCAGGGTGGTTTGTCATCAGGCTCAATGGGAATGTGTTGCGGGAGATGCTCCAGGTAATACCAGAAAAATCCTTCTTTAAGTTGTACCCTGAAAAACGGAAAACGCTTTTCAGCCTGCAAAACTGCTATTTGTAAATTTTTTATATTCACCGGGTGGTTCATAACAGCCGTTACGCGGAGGACAGAAGTAACCTCACTGGTAATAACAGCAGGAAATATTTTCGCAGCATTATCAAGCGCAAACCAAAATTTGCCGGGTTCTGTTGCCGTATTGCTGCTTTTATTTTTCAAGAAATCAATTATACAGATAAAAAAAATACATATCGCATTCGCTGTTCAAATTTATGAATTTTACGGAGAAACCGGTCAGGTGTTTTGAGTGTATTTAATTCCCCGGCGATTTAGAGGTTAATGCTTTCATATTGCAATACAACGAATAAAAAGTTTTACTGAACAATATCAACCCTAAATGTGTGAATTATGTAATTTATATAAAAAGATGTGTAACCCAAATTCGAACGCGGAGGTTTAACTTTGGTTTCAACAAAAATCTTTTAGTAAAATGTAAAAAGCATAAAAAGTAAAAAACCGCAATGAAAGAGCAGCAAAAACAATAAAAACATGGAAACAGCAATGCATAAAAATAGGGCAGGTAGCAAAACAAGAGAATTGATGCGTATAGGTATTGCAACCGATTTTGGATGGTTTGAAATAAAGGCAAAACTAACAGCAGCCCTAAATGCAGCAGGGTATGAGATAGCAGACATTGGCGCTTATGAGTTGGTTGCCGGAAACGACTATCCTGATTTTGTGATTCCACTGGCAAAAGCGGTTTCAGAAGGTGAAGATATACAGAACCCGGCTGCCAGAAACAGCGTTCAAGCTTGTGCGGCTGCAAACAAAATACCCGGGGTGTTTGCCGTTTTAATAAAAGAACACTTGCCAAATAATGCAGAAGAAGATGAGGATGAATATGTCAGGTGTTTGGGTGGACAGATCACAGGTTACGCATTGTCCGATAAAAAAGTAATGAATTTTCTTAACACCGGTTATTCTTCAGGCATACCGTCCAACCATCGTCTGGCAAAAGTGAAGGCGTTGAAAAGAGAAAACAAAACACGATCAGCGGAAAAGAGTTTGGTTTAATTCTCAAAGTCAATATTTTGGTAAACAGTCATGAATGTGGGAATGATGTAACTCTTATTAAGAATTATGTAATGCTTTATAACCTTAAAGTTGTGAACTTGCAATGGTGAAAATTCATTCACGACTGTTCCGCCAGTTGCGGAAATTTAAAGCACAGAAATAATGAAAACGCAAAAAATGAACAGATCGGTAAAAAGTATCCTTTTAGCAATTTTTGCGGTAATGATAATCATACCATTCACATCATGCGCAAAAAAATTCACGTTTCTCAACTCAACTGTTGTTCCGGGAGCCGATGGTTATGTTAAAGTGGAAAAAGACAAAAACAAGAATTATATTATTAATGTAGAAGTGTCGGATTTGGCAGAAGTAGAAAGGGTTCAGGCATCAAAAACCACGTATGTGGTGTGGATGGAAACCGACGAGGGAAATGCCGAAAATCTGGGACAGTTAAAAAGCTCGACCAGCTTTTTTTCAAAACGCCATAATGCATCGCTGGAAACGGTATCTTCTTATAAACCTGTAAAAATATTTATAACCACCGAAGAAGGCGTCAATACTCAATTTCCTGGCCGCCAGGTAGTATTAACCACCGAAAATTTTAAAGTAAAATAATCAAAATGAAAAATTGTAAAATGAAGAAACAAATTTTTACTATTATCCTGGTTTTAGCAACCGGCTTTGCTTTTGCACAAAGTCCCATTTCAAAAGGCGAATCTCAAATTAATTTAGGAGTTGGGCTTTCATCGTGGGGCGTCCCCGTTTATATTGGATTCGATTATGGAGTACATCCCGACATAACTCTCGGGGCCGAAGCATCTTTCCGTTCTTACAACGACAACTGGCGCGATCATAAATACAAACATTCGGTCATTGGAATTCAGGGAAATGCCAATTACCATTTTAACAGAGTATTGAATATTCCATCGCCATGGGATTTTTATGCAGGGCTAAATCTTGGCTTTTACAGTTGGAGATCGCCAGACGATTATGAAGGTACTCACACATCGGGACTTGGACTTGGCGGACAAATTGGTGGCCGGTACTATTTCTCCAACAAGGTAGGAGTTAATTTAGAATTTGGCGGTGGCAATGCCTTCTCAGGAGGAAAATTCGGATTAACAATAAAACTTTAAAAAATGCAAACAAATTTCAGTTTGGACTATTGGGACCACCTAAAACCAATACTCAAAAATGAATTTCCACAACTGACCAATGCCGATCTATTTTGGCGGCATGAAACGAAAAACGATTTGTTTAAGTTGATTGCAACAAAACTGGGAAAAACACAGAAACAATTTGAAGAGGCAATTGATACGCTGGACCGTACTTATTAAATCAAAAATGAGCAAGCATTTTATTTAAAAAATGGAAAATGAATATAGAACAGAAAAAATGGAAACAAAATTTGACATGAACCAGTGGAGATTAATCAAGGATAAACTACAGGAAAAATATCCGAAACTTAACAATGCTGATCTAATTTGGGGGCGTGTATCAAGAAATGATTTGCTGGAAATGATTTCAAGCAAACTGGGGAAAACCCGAAAAGAAATAATCGATGTAATTGATTCATTTTGAGGATAATTCCTGAATATAAATAAACAAAGTAATAACATTATAACATTAAAATGATCTACATTTATCTAATTATTCCCATAGTAATTTTTTTGCTGCTGGGGATTAAAATTTTATGGGCCACACAACGGGTTAAAGTTGAACAACAAAACAAAAAGCAATGAAATTAATAAAACAGACAAGAATTTGTAGTGGCCATTCAAACGATAATCAACAACAGATTTTGGTTAAAAATTTTCTTACTACTCACTGAAAAATATATAATGGATGAACCAGCACCTAAAAACGTTGCCATAATTGTTGCCCACCCCGACGACGAAACTTTATGGGCCGGTGGAACAATTTTGAGCCACCCGTCATGGAATTGTTTTATTGTTTCGGTTTGCCGGGGAGATGATACTGATCGTGCGTCAAAATTTTACAACGCATTAAAAGTGCTGAAATCGGAAGGAAATATGGGAGACCTTGATGACGGCCCCGACCAAAATCCGCTGGATGAAGAAGAAGTTGAACAAACTATTCTGAATTTGCTGCCCGAAAAACATTACGATCTTGTTTTTTCTCACAATCCAAACGGTGAATATACCCGCCATTTGCGGCACGAAGAAGTAAGCAAAGCAGTTATTACACTCTGGAACAAAAGCAAAATTGCTGCCGATGAACTACGAACTTTTGCTTACGAAGATGGTCAGAAAAAATACTATCCGCGGCCAATGGAAAACGCAGCAATATACCGTACACTTACAAAACGAATTTGGCTCAGAAAATACAGTATTCTAAGAGAAACTTACGGATTTGAAAAAGAGAGTTGGGAAGTTCAAACAACTCCCCGCGAAGAAGCTTTCTGGCAATTTACCAACCCGTTTCTTGCAAGGAAATGGTTAAACAACGGAGGAATATACCGATGAAGGTTTTGGTTTTATATGATTATCCGCCCTCGCCCGGGGGACTTGCCACCCAGGGAGACCTTTTATACAAAGGACTTGTTGAGATGGGAATTGATGCCCACCCGGTGCATTTTGAATCGGCACAGGAAAAGGAATGGTATTACCGCTGGTTTGAGCCCGATGTAGTAGTTGGAGTTGGATACTGGGGGCACACGCCACAGTTGGTGCTGCATCCGCAACGATATGGTGTGCAACCTGTTCCGTGGCTGGTTGCCGATGGTTACATTGCAAACTATCAGGAAGTTTTGAACGCACTTCCACTGATTCTGGTAACATCAAACTGGGTAAAGGAAATGTATGTCCGCGATGGGATTGATGGCGATAAAATTGAAGTGCTTCCTGTGGGTTGTAATACGGATACTTTTATTCCTTTTGAAAAGAATGATCCAAAAATTCTGGCCGTACGTGAAGCGTTGGGTGTTTCTCCCGAACAATTAATGATTCTCACCGTTGGCGGTGATGCAGCCTCAAAAGGCGCCCAGGAAGTGATGCAGGCGCTTGCTATTATCGACACCAAAGCGCCCGACTGGAAATATGTATGCAAAGTTTGGCCGCAGCCACGAACCAAAACACAAAACCTGGCCGATTTGCAATTGGCCACCGATTTGGGAATTGAAAAAAATGTAACGTATGCCACCAATACCATTTCGCGCAACTTTATGCCTTATTTGATTGGCGCATGTGATATTTATGCAGCGCCCAGCCGGCTGGAAGGTTTCGGAATGCCGCAGGTGGAAGCCGGGGCATGCGGGAAACCTGTTGTCAGCTTAAAAGCTATGGGAATGTTGGATACACTTATTCATGGCGAAACCGCATTTCTGGCAAAAATTGCCCGTAAAATTGCAGTAAACGAAGTTATGATTGGCGAAGAATCGGGATTTGAAGATCAGCATAAAGTAATTTTCAATGTGCCCAGAACAGTGGACTACCGCGCAAATGTGCAGGATATTGCCAGGTATTTATTAAAACTTATGAAAGATAATGTTCTTCGTGATAAAATGGGAAAAGCTGGCAGGGAGAGAGTTGTGGAAAACTTCGATTACCGGGTGGTTGCCAAACGGTTTGTACAGATTATTAACGACAGATTGGGAATATATTGATTGGGAATAATAATTCAATTTTAAACAAGTTAATCATGAAAAGAACAGAAAACAAAGTAGTCATCGTTACCGGTGGCGCATTGGGAATTGGCCGCGAAACCTGCCTTTTGCTGGCAAAAGAAGGTGCCAAAGTTGCCGTAACTGATGTTCTTGACAAAGAAGGAAAGGAATTAACGGAAGAAATTAACCATTCAGGAGGAGTGGCAAAATTCTGGCATCTTGATGTTGCAGACGAAAAAGAAGTTAAAAAAGTATATGCCAAAGTAGTCGGGGAATTTGGGAAAATTGACGCATTGGTAAATAATGCCGGAATTGCAGGCGCTGACAAACCAACCCATGAACTTACCGAAAAAGAATGGGATGCGGTAATGAATGTGAACGTAAAAGGAGTCTTCTTCTGCACGAAACATGCCATTCCGTACATGCAAAAATCGGGTAGCGGAAGCATAGTAAACCTTTCTTCCATTTACGGTTTGGTCGGTGCCGCAGATTTACCTCCCTACCATGCCTCAAAAGGTGCGGTCAGGTTAATGTCGAAAACCGATGCGCTTATTTATGCCAAAGATAATATACGGGTGAACTCTGTACATCCGGGTTTTATCTGGACACCGCTGGTTGAAGCGTTAGGCAAAAAAAATCCGGAATTCAGAAAACAGTTGGATAGCCTGCACCCGATAGGACATGTTGGCGAATCCATCGACATTGCCTACGGAATAATTTATCTGATTTCCGACGAATCAAAATTTGTTACCGGAAGCGAATTGGTTATCGATGGGGGTTATACCTGCAAATAAATAGAGTGAAACGTGAAAATCATTTTGTAAAAAGAAGCGGATGGCTAAGAGCTTCTGTATTGGGAGCCAACGATGGAATTCTTTCCACCACCAGTTTAGCCATTGGAGTTGCTGCTGCAAGTGTGGCACGGGAGCCAATCATACTGGCAACCCTGGCAGGCCTGGTTGCGGGAGCCTTGTCAATGGCTGCCGGAGAATATGTTTCTGTAAGTTCGCAATTGGATGTTGAAACTGCAGATTTAAAACGGGAAAAACATGAACTTGACAGTATTCCGGAAATTGAATTGAATGAGCTTTCAAAAATATACGAAAACAGAGGACTGACCAGCGATTTAGCCATTGAGGTTGCAAAACAACTTACAGCCCATAATGCTTTGGAAGCGCATGCACGGGATGAATTGGGTCTTAATGAAATATCCAGGGCAAAACCTTTGCAGGCCGCCTTTGCATCTGCAACATCGTTTATAGTGGGTGGAATATTTCCACTTCTGATTTCAATTTTTGCTCCGTTAAGTCAAATGATATATTTCCAATATGGATTCTCAATTATGTTTCTTGCTCTATCAGGAACTGTTGCAGCAAAAGTTGGAGGGTCTCCAATCAGCAAATCAGTAGTGAGAATTTGTATCTGGGGAACCATTGCCATGATTATGTCAGCATTGATTGGATATTTGTTTGGAGTGAGTGTAAATTAGGTTGTAACAATAAAAATCATGCAAATCACTAACATAAAAGAAATTGAACAAGCAAAAAAAGCTGCACTTGAAATTTTACTTCATAATGCTCACGGACCTTTTCACGGTTTGCCCCGAACAGCAGGCTGGGGATATCCGGAACCCTATACAAGGGATCTGATGATTTCTGTTCTTGGGATAGCTGTTTCCGGTAATCAAAAATTATTGGACAGCATTCGTAAAGTACTGGAAACACTGGCAAAAAACCAAACCGGACATGGTCATATTCCATCGCTGGTGCACGACAACGATGATCGTGGGGCAAGTGACACTACCCCACTGTTTTTATTGGCAACCGGCATATTCAGAAAAGTTACAGGTGAAGCTGATTTTCTTGCTGAAGCTGTTGAAAAATCATTGGTTTGGATGAATTACCAGAGCCCTTCCGACCGGTTTTTGATTGCACAACAACCCACCAGCGACTGGCGCGATGAGCAATGGGTGATTGGGTACGGGCTGTTTGTAAACACATTGGTTTACAGTTACCTCCGAATGCTCGGCAAACACGAGTCGGCAGAAAATATGCGCCACGCCATGAGCCGGTTCACCGTTACCGGGGGAACCATGCACCGGCATGTTCATGAAGGTCTGGTGGTAAAATACAAACCTTACTACGCTTTTTGGTCGTACAAAATTTTTAGCAGCGAGCGCTTCGATTTGCTTGGCAACAGTCTGGCTATTCTTTCAGGAATTGCTTCACCTTCGCGGGCCGAAGAAATGGTTTCGTGGATTGAAGCAGAATGTGCCGGAATGTGCGAAAGAGGCGAATTAACAGGTAATCTTCCACCCAACTTTTTCCCTTTTATCAAGCCTGAAGACCCCGACTGGCACGAACGATATTCAACTTTTAATCAACCGGGCGATTACCACAATGGCGGAATTTGGCCTTTTATTGCCGGATTTTATATCGCTGCACTTGTTGCTGCAAAAAGGTATAAACTTGCCGAAGAAAAACTGGTTGCACTCACTCAATGCATCAAATTAACACGGTCAGACAAACTCGAATTCGGATTTAACGAGTGGATTAAAGCTCAGGACGGAAAACCTAAAGGAAACGACTGGCAAACCTGGAGCGCTTCAATGTACCTCTATGCCGCAAAATGTGTGGAAGAAAAAAGTACACCATTTTTCGATGAAATGCGAAAACAATAACATTCAAACATTATGAAGGAAAAAAACAAAATAAAAAAACCGGTTTACAGTTATTTGCCCAAAAAGCAAAAAGAGGTCAACATACTTTCCGAACTGGCGCTCGACCTGCGATGGTCGTGGGATCACTCCGCCGATGAAGTCTGGCGGCAACTGGCCCCTGAACTTTGGGATATCACACATAATCCATGGGCAGTTTTACAAACCATTTCAAGGGACAAATTCCAATCCGTAACCGATAACCCGAAATTCCGGAGAAAGATTAATTTCCTCTTGAAATCAATGAAAAAATCAAATGCAGCGCCTGCCTGGTTCCAAAAACAACATCCAAAATCATCCCTTACCTGCGTGGCTTATTTTTGTATGGAATTCATGTTAAGTGAAGCCCTCCCCATATATTCGGGCGGTTTGGGAAATGTTGCCGGCGATCAGTTAAAAGCAGCCAGCGATTTGGGTGTTCCGGTTGTTGGCATTGGCCTGCTTTATCAGCAAGGCTACTTCCGCCAGGAAATTGATATCGATGGTGTGCAACATGCCCTTTATCCGTTTAACGACCCCGGGCAATTGCCTGTAAGGCCATTGCGCCAATCCAACGGGGAATGGTTGCGTTTAAAAATCGAACTGCCCGGTTATCCTGTTTGGCTAAGAGTTTGGCAGGCCCGGGTTGGCAGGGTAAATCTGTATCTGCTCGACAGCAACGATGTAGCAAATTTCCCTGTTCATCGGGGGATAACTGCTGAATTGTATGGTGGTGATGCAGAAATTCGTTTTAAACAGGAATTGATTCTTGGAATTGGTGGCTGGCGTTTGCTGGAGGAGCTGAATATTCATCCTGAAGTATGCCATCTAAACGAAGGTCATGCTGCTTTTGCCATTTTGGAACGTGCGTATAGTTTTATGCAGAAAACCGGGCAACCTTTTGATGTTGCACTGGCTGTTACCAGGGCCGGGAACCTGTTTACCACACACACCGCTGTGCCGGCCGGTTTCGATCTTTTCAAATCAACGCTTGTAGAACAATACCTTGGTGAATACGCAGAACAAAATCTTGGTATATCGCGACAGCAATTGCTGGGTTTAGGCCGGAAAAATCCCGGCGATGAATCTGAAAGTTTCAATATGGCCTACCTGGCTATCCGTGGAAGCGGAGCGGTTAACGGGGTTAGCTGGCTTCACGGGAAAGTCAGCCGGAGTATGTTTGAACCATTATTCCCGAATTGGCCAACAAACGAGGTACCGGTTAGTCATATTACCAATGGCGTGCACATGCCAACATGGGATTCAAAAGAGGCAGACGAAATATGGACTGAAGCTTGCGGAAAAGACCGTTGGCTGGGCATGAACAAAACCCTGGAACAAGACATCCGCAAGGTTTCTGATGAACGGCTTTGGGAAATGCGCACCAACGCAAACAAAGCGCTTATTCAATTTGCCCGCGAACATTTCAGAAAACAATTGCTTAGCTCCGGGCATTCGACCTATGCCATTGAACAGGCAAAAAATCTGTTTGATCCCAACATTTTAACATTAGGTTTTGCCAGACGATTTGCTACTTATAAAAGGCCAAATTTATTGCTGCACGACCCCGAACGATTGCTGCGTTTGTTAACAAACCCGGAATTCCCTGTGCAACTCATCATTGCAGGCAAAGCTCACCCTGCCGATCAAAAAGGGATGGACTTGATTAAGGAATGGATGGAATTTATACGACGGAATGAGCTGAATCCTCCTGTAATTTTCCTCAGCGACTACGATATGCATGTTTCAGAAAATCTGGTTCAGGGAGTTGATGTTTGGTTGAATACACCACGCCGGCCCTGGGAAGCCAGCGGAACCAGTGGTATGAAAGTATTGGTAAATGGCGGCATTAATCTTTCGGAACTGGATGGCTGGTGGGCCAAAGCATACAATCCCGAAGTTGGCTGGGCGCTGGGTGATGGCAACGAACATGGAGATGATCCTTTCTGGGATGCCCTGGAAGCTGAACAACTTTACAACATACTGGAAAATGAAGTAGTACCTGAATTTTATACCCGGAATGAAAAAGGAATCCCTTCATCCTGGATTGCGCGAATGCGTGAAAGTATGGCACAATTAACCCCGCAGTTCTCAGCCGACAGAACGGTAAGGGAATATACTGAACAGCACTATCTGCCTGCTGCCAAAACATATCTTAAACGCGTTGCCAAAAAGGGATTAAAGGGAAAACAAATGATGAACGAGTTGCAAAACCTTCAGGAAAACTGGGATTCGATCCGTTTTGGTGAAACAAAAATTGCAACATCAGAAAAGCAGCATACATTCGATGTTCAGGTTTATTTTAATGATGTAAACCCGGATACCGTGCGCGTAGAACTTTTTGCCGAAGGCATGAACGGCAACGCACCGCAAATAACAAATATGGAGCGAGGTAAAAAATCAGATGGCACAGCTAATGGATATCATTTTGTCGCATCAGTCAACTCAAACCGACCTGCAACAGATTATACACCACGTGTAATACCAAACCTTTCCGGTGTTTCGGGTCCTCTGGAAACAGCTCTTATTCTTTGGCAACATTAATGTGGATAACACCCGGCTAAGACATTTAAAATCTTATTTAGGCAACCAAACTACGTATTTATTCGTTCCTGAATAAAACAAAACACTATGAAGCAAATCAGATCACAAACAAAGATAATCGCGACTTTAGGGCCGGCAACTTCCTCTAAAAATATTATTTCTGATTTAATAACGTCGGGAGTTGATGTTTTTAGGATAAATTTTTCGCATTCTTCAAAAGAGGAATATTTGAGGTTAACCAGTCTGATTAAAGAATTAAACCGGGAATTGTGCACCAATGTGGCCATTTTGGCCGATTTGCAGGGGCCAAAGCTAAGGGTGGGCGCAATTGAAAACAATTTGATTCTGTTAAATGAAGGTGATGTGATAACCTTTGTTAATGAAAATCGTGTCGGGCAAAAAGATCATATTTACATGAGCTATCAGGAATTCCCGAATGATGTAAATGCCGGTGAAGTCATATTAATTGACGATGGTAAAATAAAGCTGGAAGTGATTGAAACCAATAAAAAAGATGCTGTTTGGGCAAAAGTTATTTACGGCGGGCCGCTTTCTTCGTACAAAGGGGTAAACCTGCCCGGCACCAAAGTTTCGCTGCCGTGCCTGACGGAAGAAGATATTTCGAACACTATGTTTGCGCTGGAAAACGGTGTGGACTGGATTGCCATGTCATTTGTCAGAAAGGCTTCGGATGTTCCTGAATTAAAAAAGCTTATCAGCAAAAGTAACAACGATGCCGGCGTAATTGCCAAAATTGAAAAACCGGAAGCGCTCCTTGAAATTGATCAGATTATTGATGCGGCCGATGGTATTATGGTTGCGCGGGGTGACCTGGGTGTGGAAGTGCCGTTTGACGAGGTTCCTTTGCACCAGAAACAAATTGTTGAAAAATGTATCAGGCAATCAAAACCGGTGATAATTGCAACCCAGATGATGGAAAGTATGATTACCAATTTCAGACCTACCCGCGCCGAAGCAAACGATGTGGCCAATGCCGTACTTGACGGCGCTGATACATTGATGCTAAGCGGTGAAACCTCCATAGGAAAATATCCGGTTGAAACCATAAAAAACATGCAACAGATTATTTTTCATACTGAATTCCAGGGTAATCCGTTTGACAAACAACACGAACCAATAAGGGGAAATTCCACTTTTCTGGCTGATTCGATATGCTTAAATGCAACAAAACTGGCCAAACAAGTGGGAGCTAAAGCAATCATAGTATTTACACATTCAGGATATACAGCAATCCGGATATCTAGTCATCGGCCAAAATCCCAAATATTCGCTTTTACCAATAACAAAAATATCGTGCAAAAAATTTCGTTGGTTTGGGGTGTAATGCCTTTCTTTTTAGACACTTACAATTATTTAAATGAGGCTATTCCCGAGGCAGTAAAAATTCTGAAAGATAAAAAATTGCTCTCCGAAGGTGACTGTGTGGTTTTTGTTGGAACTACTCCGTTGAAACTTCAGGGAAGCACAAATATGATGAAGGTTAGTTATGTGTAAAGAAATTTGTAAGCGGATAATGTGTGAATAATGTAACTTCTTTCAATAATTATGTAACAATTTCCTGTTTTCTAAGGCTTAATTTAGTTATCTCAAAAAAATATTTAGCAAACATGAAAACAAAAAATAATGCAAAAAACTTCCCGGTAGTTTGTGTGGGCGGTTCAGCCGGCGGACTTGATTCCTATATCAGGCTGCTGAAAAATTTACCTGTTGATATGGGTGTTGCGATAGTAATTGTTAACCACCTGAGAGAGGTAGCTACTCTTTTACACGAGATTCTTCCAAAATACACTGAGATGCCGGTTGAACTGATAACGGAAAAGTTAGTCATCGAACCCAACCATGTTTTCATCATCCCTGAAAAAAGAGATTTACATATTCTGAATGGAGAATTCCGGCTAAAACCAATATCAAAACCCTGGGGATGGCCCGATGTGATTACCGTTTTTATGCGCTCAATAACAAAAAACTGGGACGGCAAACTTATCGCCGTCATTGTTTCCGGTTATGATGGCGACGGAGCAGATGCGTTATGTGGCATAAAAGAAGTTGGGGGAGTTACCATTGCGCAGAAACCCGAAACAGCCGGACATCCGGATATGCCTGAAACTGCAATTGATAGCGGGTGCATCGATTTTATTCTTTCACCTGAGCAGATTGCCAAAAAAATTATAAAAATTGCCAATACAGAATCCTCGTCTGATTAGTAAGTTGTGATATTAAGAATAGATTTCACGCTACAACAATAGATTATAAACAGTGAGAAATATTCTTAATAAAATTGCAGTAGTTTTGATAATCTTTTAGGTAATCCAGTTAATTTAATACTCACAACTCAACTAAAAATATTGGAAACAGGTATTATTATAGTTTTGATAATCCTTGGTTTAGCTGCCTATTTTATATAAATTGTAATTTCTTAGCTCAAACCAGTTTATTATGGAAACTCATCTGATAAATTAATTTTTAATGTTTATGAAAGAAGTAAATACCTCCGATTTTATCGTTACAAACCCGGTTAAGCTGAATGAAATTCCAACAATACTGGAAACCGGCAAATCGAAAAAGGAAAAGAAAAAGGCACTTAAAAAAGTCGGGAAGAAGCTTGCTAAACTGCAAAACACCTTGTACGCTCACAACCGTTATGGGGTGCTTGTGTGCCTGCAGGGTATGGATACATCGGGTAAAGATAGTCTGATAAGAGAAGTTTTCAGTAAGTTTAATCCACGTGGCGTGGTGGTTCACAGTTTTAAATCACCAACCAGAAAAGAACTGCAACACGATTATTTATGGCGACACTGCGTTGCTTTGCCGGAAAAAGGCAAGTACGCAATCTTTAACCGCAGTCATTATGAAAATGTGCTGGTAACACGGGTAAATCCTCAGTATTTGCTTTACGAGAATATCCCGGGCATCGAAAAAGAGGAAGATATACCACCTGATTTTTGGGATAAACGATTTAACCAAATCAGAAATTTTGAGGAACATATTGCCCAAAACGGAATTATTGTTTTTAAGTTTTTTCTGCACCTGAGCAAAGAGGAACAAAGATTACGGTTACTGAGAAGGCTGGAAAAAAAAGATAAAAACTGGAAATTTGCACCCGGCGATTTAACCGAAAGAGAGCTTTGGGATGAGTATCTGAAATACTATGAAGAAGCTATAAACAAAACATCCTTTCCTCAAGCTCCGTGGAATATTATACCAGCCGACGACAAACGCACAGCAAGATACCTTGTGGCAAAAATCATTTATGAAAAAATGGTACAATATAATGATATAACCGAACCTCAACCTGATGCTAATCTTCTGAAAAATATAGATAAATACAAGGAAATACTTTCAAAGAAAGATGATTGATTAACACGGTTTCAAAAACAGCATATTGACGTGCGAATTCGCCACGAAGTGATTGAAATTGACCTTGAGAATAAGCGCGTAAAGGTCAGGAATTTTGATGAAGAAAAGGATTTTTGGGAACACTGGGACGACCTGCTTATTCCAACAGGAGCCTCCCCCTTTGTGCCCAACATGGAGAATATGGATGCCAGTGGAATTTTTGCCCTTTCTACCCTTCAAAGCGGAATAAATGTTTTCAACTTCATAAAGAAGAAAAAACCTACCAGGGCAGTAGTGTTGGGTGGTGGCTATATTGGTCTTGAGATGGCTGACCTTATTCTGAAGTGCATGACGGAGCAACATGTAAAGGTTTTTCTGAAAGAGAAATTGGTGAAGTTTGAAAAAAATGCCGGTGGCAGCATAAAATCGGTAATAACGGATAAACAAACCATTCCTGCCAATATTGTTATTTTGGGAATGGGTGTAAAACCCAACGCTGAACTGGCAACCCGGAAGTACCATTTACAAACAACCTTGCAGAAAGGGATATCAGGCCGGTAAAGGTCAAACAAAAAATATCAAACTACTTTCGTACTTTCAAGGGTGCCGAAATATATGCAGGAATTGAAGGGTTCATCCCGGTAGCTATCGGGACTGTCTGAAAGAATCAGCGAAATGTTTTTTCAGAATTATGTGCTACTTTTGAAGGACATAATTTTATAACTGGAAAAAGTACCAGGTAAATAATTACAATGCGTACATATAATGTTTAAAAAATGATAGTAAAAATTGAAACCAATAATGCTGAAGGAATTCACAAAGCATTAAACCAAAAATTAAAAACAAAATACAGTAAAAACG